>NZ_JBFAMX010000365.1:0-10157 GCF_040659615.1 Nonomuraea sp. NPDC049784 | reverse complement strand
CTCGCCGTCCAGCCCGACCGTGACGGCAGCGGCGACCGCGGCCAATCCAATTCCGCCGCCGAGCTGCAGGGCAGTGTTGTTTAGCCCGGCCGCTGTGCTGTGGTCGGCCGGATCGGTCTGGGCTACCCCACCAACGGTGGCGGCCGGGTAGGTCAAACCCATGCCGGCCCCCAACGAGATCAGCGTGGCCGTCACAATCAGCAACACCGCCCGCCCTGGGGCGAGCGCCATTAGTAGTGCGTTGCCCCCGGCAACGAGGAAGAAGCCTGCAGCGTAGACGGCCCGCAGCCCGAACCTGTCCAGCGCGCGTGGAGCCGCATAGCGTCCCACCAATGCGGACACGATACTGCCCGGCAGCAGGGTGAGTGCGGTGTTCATCGGCGAGTAGTGCAGCACGTCCTGGAGATAGATCGTGACGACGAACGAGACGCCGAACGGTGCCGCAAGCACCGCGAGTGCGGCGGTGTCGGTCGAGGCCAGTCCGCGGATTCGTACGAGCCGGGTTGGCAGCAGCGGCGCGCCGCTTCGCCTCTCAATGATGACGAAGGAGACCAGCACGGCTAGGGAGACGGTCAACGGGACCGCTGCGGCCGTGGCGTCGGCGGCCGGGTTCCCGGCCTGGGTGATGCCATAGAGGAGCAAGACCGTGCCGATCGTTGCGGTCAGCGCCCCGCCCAGATCGTACCCGCCGCGTCGGCGGACTCCGGATCGGGGCACGGACGCTGTTGCGGCGATCAGCATGGCTGCGATCAGAGGCACCTTGGCGAGGAAGATCCATCGCCACGACAGGCCACCGGTGATCAGCCCGCCCGACACGAGGCCGGCGCTGAAGCCGCTGGCCGCCGCCGCGGTAAAGGTCGCGAATGCGCGGTTGCGCGCTGGCCCTTCGGGGAACCGGGTGGCCAGCATGGCGACGGCGGTCGGCACTGTGAGCGCCGCACCGACCCCCTGAACCGCGCGGGCGCCGATGAGGATCCCGCCATCGCCCGCGAGCCCGCACACCAGCGAGGCGGCACCGAAGATCGCCAGCCCGGTCAGGAAGACGGGTCGGGCCCCGATCAGGTCGCCGGCCCTGCCGCCGAGCAGCAGGAACCCACCGTAGGTCACGACGTACGCGGTCGCCACCCATGGCAGGGCGCTGGTGGAAATGTGTAGCCCGGCTTGGATGCTGGGCAAGGCGATCTGTGTAATAGACAGGTCCAGTGCGTCGAAGAAGATCGTCGCGCACACCACCGTCAGAAGGAGCCCTGCCGCGCCGGTCGCGCCCGCCTGAGCCGCCGACGACCGTCGCAGACCGCCGACACGGCCGGTCACGAGGAGCCCTCGATCGGGTCACTGACATTGTCGAAGGTGGTGGCCCGGCTGAGCGCCCCGCAAGTGTCGAGTTCCTTGCTGGTGACCGCGATCTCGTCTCGGATCCCGTCGAGGGCGTCAATGCCAAGGGGCGGGCGCAGGGGCGGATGATCGGAGTTCAGCACGGTTAGGATGGCCACGGCGGCCTTGGCAGGGTCGCCGGGCTGCCCGCCGTTGAGCCCGGCCAGCATGCCCCGGACGGAACTGGTGATCTCCTCGTATTCCGGCATGTTCCTTGAGTGGTGGAATGCCTGACCGAGGATGCTGGTGCGCAAGGCGCCCAGTTCGTCCACCGGCACCCTGATTCCGAAAGGTTCGGCCTCCGCCGCGAGCGCTTGGCTCAGCCCCTCCAGGGCGAACTTGGTCGCGCTGTAGGCGGACAGTCCTAGAGCGGAGTATCGGCCGAAGCCGCTCGACATCTGGACGATGGCGCCGCTTCGCTGACGCCGTATCACCGGCAACACTGCCCGGATGAGTGCCACCGGACCGAACACGTGCACATCGAACAGTTGATGCAATTCGGCGTCCGAGGTCTCCTCGAGAGCGCCCAACTGGCCTTGGCCGGCATTGTTGGCCGGCACGCCGAAGCGGCCGACGGCGGCGGTGGCCGCCGCCTCGATCTGCTCCAGCTTGGTCACCTCGAGCGGGTAGGCGATGACTCGGCCGGGATAGCGCTTGATCAGGGGGTCTAGTAGACGAGTACGCTGGGCTCCCAGCAGGGCGGTGCCCCCACCGGCCAGGGCGGCATCGGCAATGGCATACCCCAAGCCGGACGAACCACCGGTGATAAACGAGACTCGCGACGAGGACATGACGGCCTTTCGATCCGTGCGCTGTTCAGGGATTTCAGATGCAGGCTGAACGGCCCACGTGGCGAATTTAGGTCGGCCGCCACGTCGTACGGAAACACCAATCACGCACCGATTAACACGCCGAGGTTGTCAATCCGTCGCACCTCGTCGCCAGATCCGCAGTCAGGCGAGCGGCGGGAGCCAGCCCTCTTCCTCGCTCAAGGCGAGGATGGATCGTTTGAACGCCTCCAGCCCGGGCCGTTCTTCGGCCGCCGGTGCGGTCATGATCGACCAGGCATAGATAGGCACCGGCTCCACGAGCGGGCGGAAGACCAAGTCGGCGGGCGGGTCAGCCCAGGCGACCGTCGGCGTGAGGCAGTCGCCCCCGCGAAGTACGTCTGCGGCGGCAGCCGAGCCGTGGGTGGCGGCGGGCCAGCGTCGCGGACGAACGCCGGCCTGGGCGCAGAAGAAAACGACGAATTCGACCCATTCGATGGCGGCGATGTCGGAGGGAAGCAGCAGGTCGAATTCGGCGAGCCGGGAGACCGGAACGGAGTCGAGTTGGGCGAGTTCGTGGTGGCTGCCCATACCGATCAAAACAGGTTCCTGGCGGATCAGATCGGCCTCCAGCGTCGCCGGGCAATGTGTGGCTAGGCCGAGCAGGGCATCCAGGCGGCCGTCCTGCAACGCCTCCAACCCGCGCGGGACGCCGTTCTCGACGAGCTCAATGGGCATGCCGGGATGGTCGAGCTGGAGCCTCCGCAGGACCATCGCGGGCGCGAGCAGGCTAGCGGCCGAGAGGTCGAGGCGAAGCGCTCGTACATCGCCCACATCGGCACGCCTGGCAGCGTTGACAGCCTCATCAGCGGCGGCAACCGAACGCCGAGACCACACGAGCATGGCCTCACCGGCGGCGGTGAGCCCTACCGCGCGCGTGGTGCGCTCGAACAGCTTGACGCCGAGCTCGCGTTCGAGCTGCTGGATCACGCGGCTGAGCGCCTGTTGCGAAACGTAGAGGTGACGCGCAGCTGCGGAGAAGTTGAGTTCCTCAGCGACAGCCACGAAATAGCGTAGTTGCCGCAGCTCAAGGCTCATGTTTTCCAAGCCTATGCCTCGCCGCGACAGGATTCATGCGGAAGACCTTCTGTGTGCGCCCGGTCAGGGGTCCCGGTAGTAATGGCGCAGGATCCAACGGATATGCCTTCCAGCTGCGCTTATGCAGAGGTCTCAGGCTAATGGGCCAGACCCAAGCCCTGCCCGTCAATGCAGGCCAGAGACATAATTTGTTGAATTTTCGGCCGAAGCCACGGGGCTCCCTCCGGGCAGGCCGATCCGGGAGCGGCCGGCGAGAATCATCTACCGCCGGACACGGCTATGCCCGGCCCGGAAGTGGTGGCGTCTGGATCGGCGTCGTGGAGGGCGGGTAGCGGCGTACGGCGATCAGTGCGGCATCGTCGCCGAGCCGTCCGCCCACGTGAGCGAGCAGGTCGTCACAGATATGCGCCACCAGCGCGTCCGGTGTCTGGTCGGCCCAGCGGGAAATCCGCTCGGCCAAAGGGTAGAAGGCGCCCGTGGAGTCTCGTGCTTCGATCACGCCGTCGGTGTAGAGCAGGAGCAGATCGCCGTCGTCGAAGGCGAAGGCGTGCTCGGTGTACGGCTGGCCGCACAGCGGCCCCAGGCCAAGGGGCGGTGCGGGAACGCCGCCGTCCAGTGTCGCGACCCTGCCACTGCGCATGATCAGCGGTGGTGGATGTCCGCAGTTCACCATGGTGAGGGCCGTCTTGTCGTCTGGAATGTCCAGCACCGCGGCCGTCACGAATCCCTCCGCGACGTTCTCCGACAGATCGGGCAACTGATCGAGGCCTATGTTGAAGCGAACGCTGTCGTCGAGCTCTGCGCCCAGTGTCGGCAGGGCAACCTGCCGACGCGCGGCTTCGCGAAAGGCGCCGAGCACGACGGTGGCATCGGAGACCGCGGGCAAGCCCTTGCCCCGCGCATCGCCAATGATCACCCGTGTCCTGCCAGTAGTCCGTATGGCTCCGAACAGATCACCTCCGATCCGCGCGTCGGTCTCGGCGGCCAAGTAAGCGGAGGCAAGTCTCAGCGGGCCGAGGTGATCAGGCACGGGCCGCAGCAGGGCCCGCTGCGCTACCTCGGCGATGGATCGCACCTGGATCAGCTGGCGCCGTTCTCGGTCGCGGACGAAGCAGAACAGCACGACGAATGCCGTCACCAAGGCCATGGCCACGATTTCCGTTCGTACGGCAGGTATGCCCAGCAAACCGTTCTGGTCAGCGATCAGCACCTCTCCCGCGATCGCCAGAAGTCCCATCGCCGCTGTGAGCAGCGGGCCGGCGAACGACGCCGTAATGGCGGGCGCCGCCACCAGCAACGGTCCGAAGTGGGAATTGCCCGGGGTCACCACATCGGCGAGCGTGATCAAGACGATCATGCCGAGAGGGATGGCCACCAGCGCCCACGGCCGGGACCACGGGTACAGCAATCTCCAAAGGCCGCCCCAACATCTCATTCCTTCTGTCTACCTTTGCGTCTACCTGCGCCAGGTGGGATGAAAGCCCTTTTTGGTGGCCTCTTTCCGATACCCTTACGGTCTTCCACGCCCGATCCGCGACTGCGCCCTCGTCCATCTGCCGTACAGCACTCCGCCCACTCAGGCCTGAACCAACTGGAGCCACCCCATCCTGAGCGGTTACGCCAGGCCAACAAGAACACGCCGGAGGCCGCCAAGGCGATCTCCACCACGGGTGGGAAGGCATCCGGCGCCTGCGACCCGGAGTCGAGCATGTGGTCCACGAGGACGGAGGGCGCTGCCGCAATCAGCCGCTCGGGCACCGGCTCCGGCGCCGCCAGGAAGGTCCACACCCAATAGCCGAGCGCGACGTCCATGTCCGCGCGGCCAAAGGCTTCCCCGGTGGGCACGATGTCGAGCACGGCCAGCCGGGTGATGGCCTCGGGATGGTCGAGGCGCCATCCGGTACGCACAGCGCGCGCCCCGATCGTGCCCCGCCACGGCGAACTCTTCGTACCCCAGCGCGCGCATGACCTCGACCTGGTCGCGGGCGATCGCGCGCATGCTGTACGGGGCGTGGTCGGGCGTGCTCGGCGGTGTGCCGCTGGCGCCGAAGCCACGCAGGTCGGTGGCGATCACGGTGAAATGCTCGGCCAGCTGCGGCGCCACCCGGTGCCACATGAGGTGCGTCTCGGGGATGCCATGCAGCAGGAGGACGGGCGGCCCCGCCCCGCCCCGGCGCCCGTGGATGGTTGTATCGGACGTGGCGATGTCGAACTCATCGAAGGCTTTCTGCGGCATGCCGACCAGGCCTCCGACAATTCAGCGGTCCTGGCACGGCGGAGCGGAAGCCGCCGCCGTGATCACGCAGCAGCGGCGGGCCCCCGGACGGCTGGACCGCGATGACGGCGGCCTCATCGGGTGAGTTCGTGCCTCCGACTGGCCCCGAACAGAGGCTAGCGACGGACCGGATACCGCAAGTGCAAGGCACGTCGGCCCTGGATGACGATCGGGTCGTCGAGCAGGAGGTGCCCACCTTCGATCTTGGAGAAGTACGGGACGCCCTCGCCGAACAGCACCGGTACGAGGCTGACACACACCTCGTCCACCAGGCCGAGAGCGAGTGCCTGCTGCGTCACGTTCGCGCTGGCGATCGTGACGTTCTGGTCGCCGGCGATCTGTTTCGCCCGATTGATCGCCGCCCCGACTCCGTCGACGAACGTCGTTGTCGGCCACTTCTCGGCAGCATTCGCCGGCGGGCGGTGCGTGACCACGACAACAGGTGCGCCAGCCGGGTGCTTATCGTTCCAACCATCGGCGATGTCGAACAAGCGGCGGCCGGCGATGAGCGCGCCGGTGTTCTCGGTCAGGTCTCGCCATGCCTCCGCACCCGCATCATCGACCTTGACCGAGATGTCCTCGTTGGGGTTCGGCACGACCACGTCTCCGGCCTCATACCAGTCGAACAGCTCGCCGACCTGGTCATCCGGTTGTGCGATGTATCCGTCCAACGACATCGTCATGTGGCTGAAGATCTTGCCCATGGGGGTCTCCTCTGGTTATCGCTCGGCCCGGTGCTTTCCGGCCCGTCTTACATGGGTCCTCAGGTAGACCACTTTGAACAGCAGAACTCATCGTGCCCAGTTCAAACTGATCACCACGCCCCATGAAGCTGCTCCCCCGGTCGGCATGGTGTTGGGATTAGGTCTAATCCCGACGCCCTAAGAGGATGCGCGCCGGGTCTCTGAAAGGTGGATGTTGATGTACCGGGTGAGGATCAGCGGGTCTTGGGGATCGTCGGCGGGCCTGGAAGCGAACGCGTCGGAGCAGGCTGAAGTTGTCGAGCGCGATGCCCTCACGGGCGAGGACGAAGATGAGGGCGAGGAACGCGTCTAGCACACCCAGCCGGTCCTCGGCGTCGCGGACCAGGATCGGGCTGCCGCCACGGCCGATCCCGTGCACCCACCAGCCGGTGATGCGCGCTCTCACCGCCTACGACCACTGGAGAGGAAGCAATCATCTAGCAGGCCACGGAGATGTCCACGGGCGGTCGGAGTTCGGCCGCCGCGGCCAGGGCCCGGTGCACGGGGTGGGTGTCGAAGGCCTTCACCAGGGCCGTGTCCGCGGGGTGTTCGGCGGCTGGGTAGGCGATCTGTTCGTAGGCGGACTGGAAGCGCGGGCCCCAGCGGCGGGCGCCGAGGCGGGCGGTGCGGGAGCAGTTGTCGACCATATACGCCACGTCGCGGGCGTGCATGTACGGCAGCAGTGAGTCGACCGCCTCGATGACGGACTCGTTGACGATCTCTGACCAAAGGTGGCCGCGCTCGGCGAACTCATCGATCTGCGCGGTCATGGTGGCGGTGAACACGCCGGCCGTGAACGGCTCGACGGGCAGCTCGCGTCCAGCCCGCCGCGCCCGCACCTGGTCGCCAGCCGACCACATCGGGGAGCCGCCTATCTCGCTCATCGGGCGTGCGCCGAGCCGCCGTTCGGCCATGATCACGCTGCGCAGTTCGGTGCCGTCGGCGACCTCGTCGTAGATCTCGGCGACGATCTCGCGTGCGAGCCCGTACGTCGCCGTGTACGCGCGGTCGAAGACGTCCCGCCCGGCCGGGGCGAGGCCCTCGCGCACCGCCCGGAGCCCCGCGCGGGAGATGGTGCGGGCTATGGGGCCGGTGACGTTCTCGCAGGACCGCTCATACGCGGTCACCTCGTCGTCGCCGGCGAGGCGGTAGCGGGTGTACAGGCTCTCGACGATGCCGTGGACGGCGCCGAGCAGGATGGCACGTTCGCCGACAATGTCGGAGAGGCACTCGCTGTCGAGAGAGGTGCGGAAGGTGTATGGCGATCCCAGCGCGACCGACCAGCCCAGGGCGAGGTCGGTGGCCCGGCCGTCTGGGTCGGCGTGCACGGCGAAACTGCTGTTTATCCCGGCGCCGTTGATCTCGGAGCCCTGCAGGTAAAGGCGCCGCACCGAGTCGCCCATGCCCTTGGGGCACACGGCGATCACCCCGTGCCCGGGCGGGAACTCGCCGCCGGTCTCCCGAAGGTGGCCAAGCAGGAAGCCGTGCGAGAGGCCGATGACGGCCCCGGGCTTCAGCGCGGCGAAGATTTCCCGGTGGTGGGCGGCGAGCGCGGCGTCCGCGATCAGCAGGATCACCAGGTCGCTGTCGGCGGCGACGGCGAGCCAGTCGCCGAGGGTGCCGTCCTGTTCGGTGAAGCCGTGGGCGCGGGCGTCGGCGGCCGACGCCGATCCGGGGCGCAGTCCGACGGCCACTTGGATGTCCGTACCGGCCAGGGAGTCGCGCAGGTTGAGGGCCTGCGCGCGGCCCTGCGGGCCCCAGCCGACGACGCCGATGCGGCCAACGCCGGCGAAGGCCTGCGGCAGCAGCGGGAAGAGGTGCCGGCCGCTGCGCAGGATGGTCTCCGTGCCGCCGGGCACGTCCATGGTTTCTAGGGGGAAGACGCGGGAGGTGTACGTGATGGAGGTCATGCTCGAGTTGTAGGCTCCCCGCAAGCGTTACGGCAAGCGCAACATGTGCAGCGGCACGTTGCGGAATGAGAAAGGGCTAGGTCGCGGCATGCGGGAGAACCATCGGGAGCTGCGTCTTTTCCTGCATCTGGCGCAGACGCTGAACTTCGGCAGGACGAGCCTCGACTGCCACGTCAGCCCGGCGACGCTGACGCGGACAGTGCAGCGACTGGAGGCCGACCTGGGGCACCTGCTGTTCGACCGGGGGCCGCGCGGGGTGTCGCTGACGGCCGAGGGGCACCGCTTCCGTGAATACGCCGTCCGGGCATTGGAGCTGTGGCACACCTACCGTGAGGAGCATCCCGATCCGGCCGAACTCACCGGCCGCCTGGCCGTGTTCGCCACAGTCACGGCCTGCCAGGCGCTGCTGTGCGACCTGCTGGCCCCGTTCCGCGCCGTCCACCCCCAGGTCCGGCTCGATCTGCGCACCGGCGACGCGGCGGCGGCGCTGGCCCGGCTCGACGAGGGCGAGGTCGACGCGGCCGTTGCGGGGATCCCGGCCCGGCTGCCAGAGCCCCTGGTGAGCCGGACGGTCGCGGTCACCGAACTGGTCCTGGTCACCGCACAAGACCGCCCGGATCCCGGCCTCCAGGGGCCGTTCGTCCTGCCCCACCGGGGGCTGGTGCGCGATGCCGCCGACCGCTGGTTCCGCAGCCGCGGTATGGTGCCCGACGTGGTTTGCGAACCGGACGGTCACGAAGGGCTGCTGACGCTGGCCGCCCTGGGCTGCGGCACGGGCCTGGTCCCCCGCCTCGTCCTCACACACAGCGCGGTGCGCGAACGACTGTCGGTGATCCCGGCCGATCCGGCGCCAGAACCCTTCCCGATCGGTCTGTGCGTACGCCGGGCCGACCTGCGGCGCCCGCTGGTGGCGGCGCTGTGGAGCCTGACGGCTCAGGCGTAGGGTAAGCAACAGTTCTTGAGTTGAGGGCGCTGGATCCTCCTCACCCCGCACGCTCGCTGCCTGCGAACTGCGTCTGCTTCCATTTGCCAGATCGATCACCGTGCTCCGAAGTAGCTTCACTCTCCGTGAAGATTCCGTCACAGGAGTGATGGGACGACAGCGCTGACGAAGTGGGGAGGTGTGGGTTGGCGCTAGGATTCGTGCGAGATCTGCGCGAGCACCGAGCCCCTACCAGCGAGGAAGATTTCGCCGCTTTCGAGACCGACGTTCTGACGGGGTTCGTGCTGGCTCGCTCGTCGGCAGGGCTGACCGACAGCACCATCCGCAACGACGCCAATCATCTGGAGCTGATCCGGGACTGGGTCGGCCGACCGTTGTGGGAGATACAGCCCGAGGACGGGGACGTCTACTTCGGCAAGGTGTTGCGGGATGCCAAACCCTCCTGGGGGGTGCGAGAATCCGGATGCAGGCTCTGGCCTGCGGTTATCCACTCCGTCTATGATGCCCGCCCGTACTGGTTGATCAGCCCGTCGACTACGCGTCGGCGTTCCAGGCGGACCTGATCGAGATCTCTTGGTGGAGCCGAGGCATGTGGTGGTTGAGGTGGCCGACGGTCTCGTGCGCGATGGGGACGATGCCGGTTGTAATGCCGTTCGTATCCCTGCAGAATTCGGCGAAGATGGCCTTCACCACAGATCAGTAGCCGGTCGGTGCATTCCCTTCGAACGGTGCCGACCCAGCTCTCGGCTATCGCGTTCGCCTGCGGCGCGCGAACTGGTGTTTTGACGACACGGGCGCCGAGTGAAGTGAACACCTCGTCGAAAACCGCGGTGAACTTGGCATCGCGGTCGCGAATGGGGAATCTGATGCCCTCGGCCTGCTCTCCCAGGTTCATGACCAGGTTACGGGCCTGTTGAGCGACCCAGGTTCCGGTGGGGTGCGCCGTGAGGCCCGCGACGAGCTGGACGCCGATGGGGTCACCGAAGACGATCGCTACGGCGAGACCGGCCCCTACGACCGGCCGCGCCGTGCGGGATGGCCCTCGTG
>NZ_JBFAMX010000364.1:0-10159 GCF_040659615.1 Nonomuraea sp. NPDC049784 | reverse complement strand
GCATCGGACGGCGTGCGCACGCCGCCGGTCAGCACGACCGTGCGGTCTGAGCGCGGGTTGCGGTGGAAGACCTCGGCGACGGGGATCGAGTTGGTGATCACCGTCAGCTCGGGGACGCCGATGAGGTGGCGGGCCAGCGCCCACGTGGTGGTCCCCGCCGAGAGGGCCACGGCCGTGCCCGGTCTGACGAGGCCGGCCGCGCGCCGCGCGATGGCCTCCTTCTCCTGCTGCTGGCGGGCCGACTTGGCGGTGAACCCCGGCTCCTCGGTCGAACCGGGGCCGAGTGCGGTGGCGCCGCCGTGCACCTTCTCCAGCAACCCGCGCTCGGCCAGCACCTCGAGGTCGCGGCGGATCGTCATGTCGGAGACGCCGAGCTCGCGGACGAGGTCCGCCACCCGGACGCCGCCGTTGCTGCGCACGCGTTCGAGGATCGTCTGCTGACGCTGTTGTGCGAGCACTCCCGCTCCTTCCAACAGATTCCACCAAATTATGACACGGAATTGTTGGGGAATGTTAGTTAGCGTGGTGCCCTTGCGCTGGTCACCTGGGGAGAGAGAGGCTCGGGTTCCGGCCGATCATCGGAGGCGAGCTATGGCCAGGCGCTCACGCAAGGGCAAGGCACGCAAGAAGAAGAAGGCTAACCACGGCAAGCGCCCCACGGCGCGTTGACGGGGGTGGCCGCCTTTCCCGGCGGCCACCCGGGTTTCACACATGACCCGCGCCCCGTTCCAGCGTCACGCGTCGTTGACCAGGCGGGCCAGCCTGTCCGGGTGATCGGCCCTGACCACGACGTCGGCGGCCTGCTGGGGCCGTACCTCTCGCTCGTACCGCTCGTACGCGGGCAGCCGCCAGAGCTCGTCCTCAGGTGTCCCGCGCTCCAGCGCCCCCGCCGACAGCCACACGTGCACGCTCAGCTCGAACGCCAGCCCCCGCCCCAGCAGCAGCGTCCCGTCGACGATCACCGCCCCTCCCGGGGGCAGCTCCTGGTACGGCGCCCGGTACGCCCGATCGATGCGGCTGTCCCAGAGCCGCGGCAACACCTGCCCGGAGCCGCCCGGGTCCAGGGGCTCGAGGACCTCCCTCGTGAGCGCCTTGGCGTCGAGCCAGTCCTCGTAGAAGGCGTCCGGGTCGGTCCTGCCGTGCTCCAGCCGCAGCGACGCGGGCCGTAGGAAGTCGCCCGCCGACACCCGCAGCACGGGCCGCCCTCGCAGCCGCAGCGGCGCGACGAGCTCGTCTGCCAGCGTCTCAGGACGCGCAGCCGGCGCGCCGTCCACGGCCACCCGCACCCACCCCTGCCGCGCGGCGACCCTTTCGGCCAGCTCCTCGACGAGGGCGTCGCGGGAGATCGGTCGCCAGCGCATGCCTACGCGCGCAGCCCCGCCACGAACCCGTCCATGGCCTCCGTCACGTCCTTGAGCACCCGGGCCGAGGCGACCGGATCTCCGAAGATCTCCATGCCGTGGTTGGCGTCCGGAACCTCGAGGTACGGGTGCCCCAGACCCCGTGCGACCTCACCGTCCCACAATTTGTCGGCCGCGCCGCCGACGAGCAGTGTGGGAGCCTTGCTCCGCCGCAGCGCCCCGACGACGGACTCCACGGTGAGCAACGGGGTGAGCCAGATGGCGGGCAGTCCTCGTTCGGCTGCGAGGGGTGCGGCGAGCGTGCCGAGCGACTTGCCCACCAGGAGCACCTGACCGGCGCTCTCGGCCTCCACGGCCTCCCGCGCCTGCTCGACGACCCACGCCTCGCGTTCGGCCATCGTGTCTCCCGTTGGCGGCTCCCACCAGACCTCCTGCACGGTCCACCCGTGATGCGCGAGCACGACGCGGGCGAAGTGGAGGAGAGGGCGGGCCGGCACGTATGACGCGCCCGGAAGGAGGATGGCCACCCGATCCGGATCGCCTCCGTGCCGGGTGGGGACTCCGAGGACCGTCTCTGGCGCCATTCCCCGGAGTATAGGCCGAACCACCTGCCGAGATCACGAAGGCCAGGTCTCCCGACCGGTTCCTGGCTGAGCCCCCGAAACGGATTCAGCCCTTCCTCAGCCGCGTCCGCCCAGAAAAACCGGCCGGGCACGCAACTCGCACGAAAGATCGAAAAAGCCAGGCGAAGATCACAAGGGCCAGGCTCCCCGGCGGGGATGACCTGGCCTTTTACCGTGCAGAGCGGACGACGGGAATCGAACCCGCGTAGCTAGTTTGGAAGACTAGGGCTCTACCATTGAGCTACGTCCGCGCGAACCGGTCGAACTCTGGTCTAGACTTCATCCGGTCGTCAGGGCGTAAGCGTACCGGAGTCCCGGAGCGCATGCGCACTCGGCGAGGCGGGGCGTGGCGCAGCTTGGCAGCGCGCTTGCTTTGGGAGCAAGAAGTCGCAGGTTCAAATCCTGTCGCCCCGACCAGCTCAAAGGGCCCCTTCCGGGATGGAAGGGGCCTTCTGCTTGTCTATGGCACTTGGAGTGCCCGAAAGACGCGATCCATCGCCACGGCCCCGGACCACGGGAGGGACCTGCTTCCGGTGAACGACCTCGGTCGTCGCCGTGCTGCTGTGGCCGCCCAGGCGCCGGATCTGCCGGCGCGGTGCGGGCGGCAGGCGACATCGAGGCTGGGGGCGTGTCACCCAGCCCCAGCGGCCGAGGCGGGGTCTCGGAACAGCTCGACCGCAATGCGCAACCGATGGTTGCGCGAATGCGGATTGCGGGCTAGCGTGATGCGCAACCAAACGTTGCACATGGAGAGTGAAGAGTATGGAGTACGGCAGCATCGAACGCGAGATCCACGTCGAAGCCTCACCCGAGGTGGTCTTCGAGGTCGTCAGCCGCCCTGAGCACATCTCGCAATGGTGGACCGACGACGCCGACGTCGAAGCGACTCCTGGCGCGGTCGGTGAGCTCGTGTGGGGCGACAGGGCAGAGGTCGTCCCGATCAGCGTGGTGACCGCCGAGCCGCCTCGGTTGTTCTCGTTCCGCTGGTGCTATCCCGGCGGCAAGGTCGACGACTCGGCCAACTCATTGCTGGTCACCTTCGAGCTCACCCCGTCGGGCACGGGCACCAGGATCCGGCTCACCGAGACCGGATTCCGGGAGATGGGCTGGGAGGCCGCCAAGTTGGCGGAGCAGTACCGCGAACACGGCGTCGGTTGGGACACCTTTGTTCCCCGGCTCGGGGAGTACATCGCGCGGCTGGTGTCCACCCCATGACCGCCGCCGTCGACGACGACCTGTGGTCCGCGATCGGGGACCCGACCCGCCGGCGGATGCTCGACCTGCTCCTGGCGGATGGCAACGGCAACGGCACCGCCACCAGCCTCAGCCAGCAGCTGCCCGTGACACGGCAGGCCATCGCGAAACATCTCGGTGTGCTCGACCGCGTCGGCCTGGTGCACGCGTCGCCTGCCGGGCGAGAGAAGAGGTACCGGGTGGACGAGGCGCAACTTGCTCGCGCGGTCGCCCAGTTGTCCTCGGTGGGGGCAGCGTGGGACGCCAGGCTCCGGCGCATCAAGCAGATCGCCGAGGCGATTCAGCGCAGCAAGGACCAGCAGGGCGCCCAGCAGTGAATTCACAGACTTCAGACGAGAACCAACGCTGGAAAGAGGGATCGAAAATGGTGGACATCCTGCACAGAGTGGGAATCAAGTCGTCGGTTGCCGAGGTCTACGCGGCCTTGACCACCGCCGAGGGGCTTGCCGGCTGGTGGACGACCGACACGCGAGGCGAAGGCAACGAGCTCGGCGGCGTGCTCCAGTTCCGGTTCGGGGCCGGCGGGTTCGACATGAGGGTCCTCGAGCTGCACCCGGGCAAGCGCGTGCTGTGGGAAGTGGTCGACGGCCCCGAAGAATGGATCGGCACGCACGTGGACTGGGACCTCGAGCAGGTCGACGACTACACCATCGTTCTCTTCAAGCACGAAGGCTGGAAGGAGGCGGTGGAATTCATGCACCACTGCAGCACCAAGTGGGCGGTCTTCCTGCTGAGCCTGAAGTCACTGGTCGAAACCGGGAAAGGCGCTCCGGATCCCCACGACGTCAAGATCGACAACTGGAACTGACGTTCCGCTGGCTGGGGCGTCGCCGGCGGCAGGCCGGTGTCCGCGCCAACGTCGCTCCGGGTCCCGCTGACTTTGTCAGGACATGCAGGCGGTCAGGGACTTCGGGGCGATCTGGCGGTAGGCGTCCGCGACGATCTCCGCGATCTCCGCCCAGTCCGCCTCCACGTCCAGGTAGACGCCCAGCCACCCCCGTTGCCCCACGTACGGTGGCCGGAAGAAGCGTTCCGGGTCCTCCCCCACCAACTCCTCCTGTGCCCCGTGCGGGGCCGCGCACCAGAACGCCAGGCGGTCGTCGTGATGGTGGTCGGCGAACATCACGAACGTCTTCTTGCCCCTGACGAACCACGTGGGCTCCCCGTGGCTGAGCCGTTCGGTGACCTCGGGCAGCGCCAGGCAGAGGACGCGCAGCCGCTCCAGGGCGTCCACGGGGCCGTCAGCCGGTCAGCGTGAGGGGGTTGACCAGGTCGGCGTAGACCAGCAGGCCAGCCATGATCATCATGACGAGCGCGATCGCGTACGTCAGCGGCAGCACCTTCGCGATGTCCACGTAACCAGGCTCGGGCCGTCGCATGATCTTGGCGTACGCCCGCTTGATGCCCTCCCACAGCCCGCCGGCGATGTGGCCGCCGTCGAGCGGCAGCAGCGGGATGAGGTTGAACATGCCGATCGCCAGGTTGAACCCGGCCAGCAGGTTGACGAAGATGGCGATCTTCTTCTCGTTGGACAGGTCGGAGGCGAGGATCTCGCCGCCCATGCGGCCCGCGCCGACGACGCCGACCGGGCCCTCGGGGTCGCGCTTCTCGCCCGAGAAGGCCGCGTGCCAGACGCCGACCATCTTCTGCGGCAGGTTGAAGATCGAGCCCGCCACCCGGCCCGTCAGCTCGCCCATGTAGCCGAGCACCTGGCCGACGCTCTGCTGCTCCATGACCTCGGTGGGCAGGACGCCCAGGAAGCCGACGTTCTTGTCGATCTTCTTCGGGTCCTGGAGGTTGGGCCGGTCCTGGGCGATGAGCGTGACATTGAGCGTCATCGGCTTGCCGTCACGGACGATGCCGAGCGCGACGGGGCCGGGGCCGTGGGAGCGGATCAGGCGGGTGGCGTCGTCCCAGGAGTTGATCTTCTGTCCGCCGAAGGAGACCATGCGGTCGCCGGCCTTCATGCCCGCCTGGGCGGCCGGGGTGGGCTTGTCGGTGGACTTGCACGTGGCGCGCTGCTCGGACATCGGGATCACGCACGTGTTGGTCTCGGGCGAGACGACCGGGGCCCAGGTGGGCAGGCCGATGCCGACCAGCAGGATGGTGAAGAAGATGAACGAGAGCACGAAGTTCATCGCCGGGCCGCCGGACATGATGATGACCTTCTGCCACCACTTCTTCCGGTAGAAGACCCGGTCCTCGTCGCCCGGGCGGACCTCCTCCTGCGCGGCGTCGCGGGCCGACTCGATGAGGCCCTGGAACGGCCCCGTGGAGGTGCTCCTGAGCTTGTTCGGGTCGTCGCCGGGGCGGGGCGGCAGCATGCCGATCATGCGGATGTAGCCGCCGAGCGGGATCCACTTGATGCCGTACTCGGTCTCGCCCTTCCGCCGCGACCACGCCGTGGTGCCGAAACCGACCATGTACTGGGTCACCTTGACGCCGAAGAGCTTGGCGGGCAGCAGGTGGCCGATCTCGTGCAAGGCGATGGAGAACATCAGCCCGAGCAGGAAGACGATGATCCCCACGAGATAGAGCCAGTTCATCTATGCGCGCTCCGTAACCGACGACAGGGGCGGACTAAGGGTCCGACAGCCCCAGGGTAGTCGAACGGGCCGCCCTCCAGGGCTTCTCGCCGTTTGAAGGCATTGACAGTACACAATCAAACAATCACCGTAGGTGACGACGCGCCTAGGGCCGCCAGATCAGCACCAGCGCGCAGTCGTCGTTGTGGCCCGAGGCCATGGCGTTCACCAGCGCCCTCGCGCCGTCGCGGAACCCGGAGGGCAGCAGCCGCTCCGCCTCCCCCAGCAGCCGGTCGAGCCCGGCATCGATGTCGCGGCCCGGCTGCTCGATCAGCCCGTCGGTGAACAGCAGCAGCGCGTCGCCCTTGCGCAGGGTGCCGCTGTCGGGCTCACAGTGCAGATCGGGCACCACGCCGAGCACCACGCCCTTGGCCGAGGCGACCTGCCAGCTTCCCGTGCCCGCGTCGAACTTCACCACCGGCGGGTGCCCGGCCGAGGTGATCGTGTAATCGCCGGTGTCCAGGTCGAGGCGTAGGTGCACCGCGGTCACGAACCCCTCGTCGCCCCGCTGCCGGTGCAGGTACGTGTTGCACGCGGGCAGGAAGTCGTCGACCGAGCCCAGCAGCCCGCCGAACGTGCCCGACAGCAGCAGCGCCCTGGTGCCCGCGTCGACCCCCTTGCCGGACACGTCGACCAGCGCGATCTCGACGGAGTTGCCGTCGCGCATGGAGACCAGGAAGTCGCCGCCGAACGAGGACCCGCCCGCCTGCTTGAGCACCACCTTGGCGCCCCAGTCTTTGGGCATCGGGGGCAGCTCACCCTGCCTCTTGAGCCGGTCGCGCAGCTCCAGCAGCATCGCGTCGCCGCGCAGTCCCTGAACGCCCAGCTTGCCCCTGGTGCGGGCCAACAGCAGGGCGAGCACGGTGGTGAACACGATCGTCACCGTGAGCCCCAGCCCGATGCGGTTCACGCCCAGGTTGATCGCGATGTAGCCGAGCGCGACCCCGATGCCCACCAGCAGCTTGATCAGGCTGCGCAGCCTGAGCTGGAGCCCGCCGATCAGCGTGACCGGGATGAGCAGCGACGGCGAGAACCACTCGGTCGAGACCTCCGCGGCCAGGAACCCGATGACGAGCGCCAGCGTGGTCAGCGTGAGGAGCAGGTTGCGGTCGCGAGCCAGCGGCCCGCGCCGGAAAAACCGCACAGCGGCCACCAGAAAGGGCACCCGCACCAGGACCGCACGGACCCGTGGCGGGATCAGCGGCGCCGGACGGGAACTCATGATGGGCCTGACTGTATCGGTCTGACCCGTGTTTGGGCAGCCCACTTGACCAACGCCTTGATCATTAAGCACGGATAATGGGTGGCTCTCCCCCTTTGCCCGCTCCTACCGTGGACGAATGACGTACCCGATCCGTCCCATTGACGAATCCGAGTGGCCGGCCTTCGCCCGGGTTCTCGACGAAGGGTTCAACTGGACGCCACACCCACAGCAAGCGGAGCGGTTCAAGGCCGAGACGGAGTTCGACCGCACTCTCGCGGCCTTCGACGGCGACCTCGTCGCGGGGGTCACCTCCATCATCAGCTTCACCATGACGGTACCCGGCGGCCGGCTCCCCGTCGCGGGCGTCACGAGCGTCAGCGTGCTGCCCTCGCACCGCCGCCGCGGCATCCTGTCCGCGCTGATGCGCAGGCAACTCTCCGACGTCCGCGAGCGCGGCGAGAGCGTCGCCGCCCTGTACGCCTCCGAGGCGGCCATTTACGGCCGGTACGGGTACGGCCGCGCCTCGCACAACCTGTACTTCAGCATCGACAAGTCCCGCTCGGCATTCGTCAAGAACGCTCCGGCGGACCCGTCGCTCCGGATCAGGGTGGCCAAGCCCGCCGACGTACGCGCGGATCTGGAGGGGCTGTTCGCCTCCGTGGTGGCCCGGCGGCCTGGACGCTACGACCGCAAGCCGCAGATCTGGGACGGCGTGCTGGCCGATGACGAAGGCGACCAGCGCGGGAACGGGTCGCTGCGCTCGATCCTCGCCGAGGACGACGGCGGCCTGCGCGGTTACGCGCTGTTCCGTGTCAAGGCGAACTGGGACGCCGACGTTGTCCCCGCCGGGGAGCTGAAGCTGCAGGAACTGGAGGCGGCCGACCCGGCGGCCTACGCCCTGCTCTGGCGTAGCATCCTGGACCGCGACCTGGTCTCCAAGATCCAGTCGGGCGGCAGGCCGGTGGACGATCCCCTGATCGCGCTGCTCGCCGACCAGCGCCAGCTCCGCGCGAGCTGGACCGACGAGCTGTGGGTGCGCGTCGTGGAGGTCGACAAGGCGCTGGCCTCGCGCGCCTACTCGGCGGCCGTGGACGTGGTGATCGAGGTCGAGGACGACGTGTGCCCGTGGAACGCCGGACGCTGGCGGCTCACCGCCGACCCGACGGGCGCCGAGTGCAAGCCGGTCGAGGACGAGCCGGACGTCACGCTGCCGGTGGCCGCGCTCGGCTCGGCGTACCTGGGCGACGGGCTGCTCATGGAGTCGCTGGAGGCGGGCGTGCTGCGCGAGCACTCACCCGGCTCTGTGCGCGCCCTGGCCACCGCGATGTCGTGGAGTCCGAAACCGTGGGCGGGCCTGACGTTCTGACGTAGAGTCGGACGCATGGCGCTGCAAAGCTTGCAGATCACCGCGACCATCGCCATGCGTGCTCGCGACGTGTCCAACCCGTCGAAGGAGCAGCAGGAGGCCGCCGACCGGCGGCCCCTGCGCGACGAGATCCCCAAGCGCGACGCCAAGCGCAAGGGTTAGGGCAGCGAGGGCAGTTGGCCGATCGTCTCGTACGTGGTCAGCTGCGCGATGCGCCTGCTGTGCCGCTCGCTGCCGGAGAAGGCCGTGGCCAGGAATGCCTCGACGAAGCCGGTGGCCTCCTCGGTGGAGTGCATGCGCGCGCCGACGCTGACCACGTTGGCGTTGTTGTGCTCGCGGGCCAGCCGGGCCGTCTCCTCGCTCCAGGCCAGGGCCGCCCGGATGCCGCGCACCTTGTTGGCGGCGATCTGCTCGCCATTGCCCGAGCCTCCGATGACCACCCCCAGGCTGGCGGGGTCGCCGGCGACGCCCTCGGCCGCGCGCAGCACGAACGCCGGATAGTCGTCCTCGGGGTCGTAGACGAAGGGACCGCAGTCGGTCACCTCGTGACCGTGGTCCTTGAGCCAGGACACGAGGTGGTTCTTGAGCTCATAGCCGGCATGGTCGGCACCGATGTAGACACGCACCCGCCCAGTCTTCCACAGCCCCGCCGATGGGACTCGCTGACTAGAGTAAGGACCCCTGCCGTAGTCCACTCCTTACGAAAGTAGAGACCCATGCGTGAGATCCGCGTCATCGGCGATCCGGTCCTGCGCACGCCCGCGGACCCCGTGACGGACTTCGACCGCGAGCTGCGCCGGCTGATCGACGAGATGTTCCAGGCGATGTACGCGGTCAACGGCGTGGGCCTGGCCGGCCCGCAGATCGGCGTGTCGCGGCGGCTGTTCGTGTACGACATCGCCGGGCGCAAGGGCCACGTGATCAATCCCGTGCTGACCGTCGACGACGACGAAGAGGTGGTGGACGAGGAGGGCTGCCTGTCCGTGCCCGATCGCCAGACGCGCCAGCCGATCTACGCGCCGGTCGGGCGCGCCGCGGGCGTGACCGTCGAGGGCATCGACAGGCTCCAGCGTCCGGTACGGATCAAGGCCCGCGGGTCGCTGGCGCGGTGCTTCCAGCATGAGACCGAGCATCTGGACGGCAAGCTGTACGTCGATCGCCTGCCGCGAAACGAAGCCCGCAAGATCATGCTCAGAGCATAGGTTGGGCGAATGAGCATACTTTCCGGCAAAGGCGCATTGGTCACAGGAGGATCCAGGGGCATCGGGAAGGCCATCGTGGAGCGGCTGACCGCCGACGGCGCGGAGGTGGTCTTCTGCTACGAGCGCTCGGCGGAGGCCGCCGAGCAGGTCGCCAAGGAGACGGGCGCGCACGCCGTACGGGCGGATCTGGGCAGCAAGGAGGATCTGGCGCGGCTGTTCAGTGAGGCCGAGTCGCGGCTGCCCGGGCTCGACATCCTGGTCAACAACGCCGCCGCCATGCTCGGGCAGAAGCCCATGGCGGAGATCACGGACGAGGAGTACGAGCGGGTGTTCGCGGTCAACACCCGATCGGTCTACCTGGCCATGCAGTGGGCGGCGCGGGTGATGCGCGACGGCGGGCGCATCATCAACATCTCCACGCTCAACACCAAGGTGCCCGCTCCCGCTCTGACGCTCTACTGCGGCAGCAAGGGGGCCGTCGAGCAGTTCGCCAAGGTGGCGGCGCGGGAGCTGGGCGTGCGCGGGATCACCGTCAACGTGGTCTCGTCCGGCGCCACCGACACC
>NZ_JBFAMX010000363.1:0-10171 GCF_040659615.1 Nonomuraea sp. NPDC049784 | reverse complement strand
CGTGCTGCGCTGGTTCGAGCCGCCGGAGCGCGGCGTCGCCATGGGCCTGCGCCAGGTCTCCTTCACGTTGGGCATGGCCGTCGGCGCGTTCGTACTGCCGCCGGTCGCGCGGGCGCACGGCCTGCCCGGCGTGCTCACCGTCTGCGCCGCCGTCAGCCTGGTGGCCGCCGTGCTGGCCGCGCTCTTCCTGGCCGAGCCGCCGCACGAGCTCGCCGGGTCCGGGTCGGCGCCGGTGGGCACGCCGTACCGGCAGCCCGCCTTGTGGCGGGTGCACGCCACCAGCGCCCTGCACGTGGTGCCGCAGATCGTGGTCAGCACGTACGGCGTGACCTGCCTGGTGCGCCTGTACGGCTGGGACAGCGTTGGGGCCGGGCAGTTGTTCGGGGTCGCGGCCATCGGCGGGGCCGCGGTACGCATCGCGGTCGGGCGCTGGTCGGACAGGACCGGCCTGCGCATGCGGCCCCTGCTGCTGATCACCGTCGCCAATCTGGGCGTGCTCGTGCTGCTGGTCGCCGGCACGCTCGCCGGTACCTGGCTCGGCCCTGCCATGCTCGCGCTGGCCGCGGTGATGACCGTGGCCGGCAACGGGCTCGCCTACCTCGCTGCCGGCGAGCTGGCCGGGCCCGCCTGGGCGGGCAGGGTGCTCGGCACCCACAACACCATCCAGAACACCGTCTCTCTGGTCGCCACACCGCTGGCCGGCGTGGTGATCGAGCACGCGGGGTTCGGGGCGGGCTTCGCGGCGGGCCTGGCGTGCGCGCTGCTGTCGTTGCCCGTCATCCCCTTCCGTGGTGAGCGCCCGCGAGGGTTATGAGTCGCGTCGCAGCCACACCGCCGTGTCGGGTGGCAGCAGGCCCCGCTTTAGCGGTCCGCTCGACAGCAGCACGGCATCGTGCTCAGGCAGGTGCACCGGTCCGAGACCGCAGTTGATGGCGCAGGTCAGCGAGCCACGGGTGAAGAAAAGCGCACCTTCGGGAGAATCCAGCCACTCCAAGGTATAAGGAATTGATCTGCCCAGGTCACGGCGGCAGGCCAGGGCCCGGCGGTAGAACTCCAGCGTCGAGCCGGCGTCCCCCTCCTGCTTCTCGACGCTCAGCTCCGCGAACGTGGCGGGCTGCGGCAGCCACGGCTCGACCCCGCCGGACGAGAACCCGTACGAGGGGGCGTCCACCGTCCACGGGATCGGCACCCGGCACCCGTCGCGCCCGGGCAGCTCACCCTTGGACTGGAAGAAGACCGGGTCCTGCCTGGCCTCGTCGGGCAGGTCGATCACCTCGGGCAGCCCCAGCTCCTCGCCCTGGTAGAGGTAGGCGGAGCCGGGCAGCGCCAGCATCGTCAGCAGCGCCGCCTTGGCCCGAGCGAGGCCGGCCCCCGGATCGTCCGCCTCGTAGCGGGTGCGGTGGCGTACGACGTCGTGGTTGGACAGCACCCACGTCGCGAACGGCACGGCGGCCAGTGTGTCGTCGATGACCTTCTTGAACGCCGTCGGCGACCACGGCGCCTGCAGCCAGGCGAAGTTGAAGCTCTGGTGCAGCTCATCGGGGCGCACGTAGAGGGCGAGGTCCTCGGAGCTGTCCGTCCACACCTCGCCCACGGCCATCCGCTCGCCCGGATAGCCGTTCAGGAGCCTGCGCCAGTCGCGGTAGACGTCGTGCACCTCGGGCTGTCCCCACACCGGCGAGACCGACTTGAACGACTGGTCGCCCACGTCGGGCAGCCCCTCGGCCTTGTAGAGCCCCATCGCCACGTCGATGCGGAATCCGTCGACGCCCCGGTCCAGCCAGAACCGCAGGATGTCCAGGAACTCGGCGTGCACCTCCGGATTGCGCCAGTTGAAGTCAGGCTGCCCGGGAGCGAAGAGATGCAGGTAATACTGCCCGTCCGCCACCTTCGTCCAGGCCGGTCCGCCGAACGTGGACTGCCAGTTGTTGGTGGTGTCGCGGAAGATGTACCGGTCGCGCCGCTCGCCCCGCAGCGCCGCCTGGAACCAGGGATGCTCGGAGGAGCTGTGGTTGGGCACGACGTCGACGAGCACCCGCAGCCCGTGGTCGTGCGCGTCGGCGACCAGGGACTCGAAGTCGGCCAGCGAGCCGAACAGCGGATCGACGTCGCGATAGTCCGCCACGTCATAACCGCCGTCGGCCATGGGGGAGGGGTAGAACGGCGTCAGCCAGATGGCGTCGATCCCCAGCCGCTGGAGGTACGGCAGGCGCTCGCGCACCCCGGCCAGGTCGCCGACGCCGTCTCCTGAGGCGTCGGCGAAGCTTCGAACGTAGATCTCGTAGACGACGGCATCACGCCACCAGGGGATATCCATGTGGCGTGTCATGCCCGTTATGTAGGTGAGTTCACCAGGCTGTGGGCCGCGTAGACCAGATAGTCCCAGAGCCTGGTCTCCTGCTCCTCCGGCAGATCGAGCGAGTCGACCGCGTCACGCATGTGCCGCAGCCACGCGTCCCGCTCGGGTTCGCCGATCACGAACGGCATGTGCCGCATGCGCAGCCTGGGGTGGCCGCGCTCCTGGCTGTAGGTGTTGGGCCCGCCCCAGTACTGGATCAGGAAGCCCCTCAGCCGCTCCTCGGCGCCCGTCAGATCGGGCTCCGGGTAGAGCGGCCGCAGCAGCGGGTCTTCCGCGACCCCCTCGTAGAAGCGGTGCACGAGGCGCCGGAAGGTGTCCTCGCCCCCAACGGCGTCATAGAAGGAGGTCTCGCTCACGTTCATACCCTATGCGGTGGCGACCAAGGCGATGCCGGCGGAGTCGATCGCCGCCTTGACCCTGATCCTGAGCTCTCTCGACACCTCCGCCTGCGCCGAGGGGAGAGTCTTGGCGGAGATGCGGAAGACCAGCGAGCTGTCGGACAGCTGCTCCACGCCGAACACCTGCGGCTGCTCCACGATCTTGCTCTCGCGGAACTCGGAGTCGGCCCAGACCTCCTCCGCCACGTGCTCGAGCAGCACCCGCACTTTCGTGACGTCGGTGTCGTAGGGCACCGGTACGTCGACGTAGGCGCGCGACCATCCCTGCGACTCGTTGCCGACCCTGGTGATGGTGCCGTTGCGGACGTACCAGACGCGGCCGTCGACGTCGCGCAGCCTGGTGACCCGCAGGGTGACCGCCTCGACCGTGCCGACCGCGGCGCCCGCGTCGATCACGTCGCCGACGCCGTACTGGTCTTCGAGCAGCATGAACATGCCCGCGATGAAGTCCTTGACCAGCTCCTGCGCGCCGAAGCCGATGGCCACGCCGAGAATGCCGACGCTGGTCAGCAGGGGCGCGATCGGGATCGTCAGCCGGTCGAGCACGGTCAGTACCGCGGTGCCGAGGACGACGATCGAGGCGACGTGCTTGAGCACCGAGCCCATGGTCTCGGCCCGCTGCTTGCGCCGTTCGTGCAGCAGCGCGTCGATGCCGTCGGGGGCCGCGTTCTTACGGAACCTGTTGGTGATCGACCCACCTGTGGCCGCGCGGTTGACCACTCTCGTGATGACCCGGTGCACGAGATTGCGGAGCACGAACGCGAGCACGATGATCAGGACGATGGTGATCGCGCTGGCCACCAGAGGCGCCCAGGCCGCGTTGTCAAACAGCCCGACGAACGTAGAGCAGATCGCGTCGTTCTGGCACGTCGCGCCCATTGCCTGGGTCATCTTGTCCACGTCCGACAGGACCGTCGGGAAAGCGAGTGGTGGCAACTGTGTCACCAGCGGTAGCACTGGGTGGATCCCCCTCCGGAAGCGGTTCGGTCGGCTGCTTGGACCGTTTCGCTCCAAAAATACAGCCGGCCGGACCGCCCGCCGTCACATCACGCCGGGGAAGACGGGGTTGCCCGCTCTCTGGGCCGCGGAGGGAGAGAGTGGACGCTCCGATGACGGACGGCTCGAGACGGGACACGCACCCGGAAGCATGTCCCGTGCCGGTTCCGGGAGGGATCCCCCGAACACCCGCCCGGCGGACCGGGCGGGTGGCTCTTGCGCGGGCGCGGCACGCTGGGCCGCGCCTGGGCCGGAACCGGCGGGGCGACCAGGGCTCCGGCATACGGGAACCCTCCGCACCGGCCGCCCCGCCGGCTCCGTTGACGCCGTCGTGGGTGCGGTGAGCCGTGGTGGCTGCGCTCCACCCGGGTCACCGCGTCGTCACTCCCCCACGGCGGCCAGCACGCGTGCGACCTTCGTGGCCGCCCCAGCCGGGTCGTCGGCCTTGTGCATCCGCTCGCCCCAGGACCAGCAGTACCACCAGTCCTGCATGTCGGATGTGCTCGTGGACCGACAGGTGACGTTCTCCGACAGGCTCGTCGCGTTCGGGTTGATGACCCGGGCGAACGTGCGTCCTCCCTGTGTCTGGACCACTCGCGCGAGCAGTCCGTGAGTGCCGAGTTCTGACACGAGACGCTTCAGATGCTCGAAGTTGTCGTCCCCCACCGTTAGTCCCCTCCCTCTTCGGGAATCTGGCTGGTGCGCCAAAGATGGCTCATGTCAACGGCGCGCGCAACGGTGGTCCCCCGCTCACAGGGAGTTGCTTCTACCTCATGGGTTGTAAGAAACAGTCCCTCGGAGGACGATCCTTAACCGTAGGCTTGGGCACGGGCGTTTCCATCCTGCCGACATTGGTTCACACTCATGGGTAGGCGCACAGCGACGTGGACGCTACGCTGAGTCACCAGTTGTGGACCGGTCGAGACACGCGCGAGAGGGGCCGGGATGGCCGGCAGACAGCACAGGGAAACGGAGATAGCCCGGCGGATCAGAGCCAAGGGCCTGGCCGCCGGGCGGACTTCTGCCCAGGTAGCTGACGAGATCCATGAGCAGTGCACGTCACAGTTCGGCACCAGCCGCATCAAGGCACACCGCCTTTCCTACGGCATCGCGTTGGCAGACGTCGTCGAGCAGATCAGAGCCCTGTTCGAGCGTGACGACAAGTCGATGCCCGGCATCGGCGAGACGTTGCTGTCCGCCTACGAAAGCGGTCTCAAGCGCCCAGGGCCCGAATACATGCACTACCTGTGCACCGTCTACCGGGTCGAGCCGCATGAGCTCGGCTACGACGGGCCGTGCATCTGCGGCCGCGGACACCGCCTGGCGCTGGTGTCCGGTGTCGAGGTCAAGGAGCGGCCGTTATTGCCGACGGAGCGTGAGCTGCTGCTCAAGCCGATGGTCACGGAGCCGGAGGCCGAGGAGGACGAGAACATCCTCCGCCGCACGCTGCTCAACCTGCTCAACCCCGAGTCCCGCTTGGTCACCACGCTCGACGGGCCCATCCTCGGCGCCTGTGAGGGCATCAGGCGCCGGATGGACGAGACGCTCGTGTCGGCCACCGTGTCGGCCGCGATGCTCGACCAGTGGGAGGAGGCCACGCTCAGCTTCGGCCGTCAATACACGACAACGGCCCCGCTGCGGCTGCTGTGCGACGTGCTGCTCGAAATGAGCGCCGTGCGTACGGCGATGTCCCGCCGCCAGCCCATCGACCTGCAGGACCGCCTTCTGAGGATGGCGGCCCAGCTGTCGGGACTGAGTGGCATGATCATGATCAATCTCGGTGACCACCGGCTGGCCCGCTCCTTCTTCAGGACCGGGCGCACCGCGGCCGACGAGACGGGCGACCGCGCGCTACGCGCGTGGATCACCGCCCGCGAGTCGCTCGTCCCCCTCTACTTCGGGGACGCCCGCGAGGCGCTCAACCTGGCGAAGAAGAGCCGCGACCTCGCCGGCTCCACGCCCTGCCCCGCGCAGGCCATGGCGCCGGTCGTCGAGGCCAGGGCGCTGGCCATGCTCTCCGGCCAGGAAAGCAAGAAAGAGGTCGTCGACCAGGCCAAACGCGCGCTGGCCCGGGCCAGGAACGCCTTCTCCCACATGCGGACGGAAGACCAGGAAGACATGGCCTTCGGCTACACGGAGAAGCAGCTCTACTTCTACCAGGGCGACGTGCTCACCAAGCTCGGCCAGACGCTGGAGGCCGAGGTGGTGCTCGACCAGGCGCTGGAGAAGTACGAGGACCACATCCTCGACCAGACGCTGATCCGGCTCGACCAGGCCCAGTGCCGTCTGATCGACGGCGAGCTCGACTCCGCGCTGGACATCGGCACCCGGGCGCTGCGGATGGTCAGTGACGAATATCTGACCGACTTCATCATGCGTCCCGCCCTGGCGCTCGAACAGGCGATCATGGCGCGTGACGCCAACCATTCCAAACTCGAGGAGTTCAGGGCCGAGCTGCGTCGGCCCAGGGCCCAGCTGAAGGCGGGCGGTGCATGACGTTGGAGATCCGGCGCTATCGCTGGTCCGATCTCGACACCATTCTCGCGCTCCACCGGATCTGCCTCGCCGAGGTGGGACTGATGCCGGGCGACGGCGTCTACTACGACGACGACTTCCCGCGCATCCAGGAGATCTACGTCGCCTGCGGCGGCGACTTCCTGGTCGGCGAGGTGGACGCTCGGGTGGTCGCCATGGGCGGCCTGAAACCCGTCGACACGTGCACTGCCGAGATCTGCCGGCTGCGAGTCCATCCGGAGCACCAGCGGCGCGGCTTCGGCGCGGCCATGCTGCACGCGCTTGAACAGCGCGCGGCGGAGCTCGGCTTCGAGCGCCTCAGAGGCGACACCACGCTCAACCAGGGGGCCGCGCTGGCGCTGTACGAGCGCCGGGGATGGCGCGAGCTCTCCAGACAGCGGGTCGGTGATCTGACCGTCGTCTACGGTGAGAAACGGTTGATCCCTCCCGCGGTCATCGAACTCTAGAATCCCTCCTCGCACGGGCCCCAACCTCACCCCTCCGGGGCCGTGCACCCATCTTCCCCGGTGACCATTCCCGGCTCTCCCGGCGTGTTCTCCCGCCGGGGCTTCTTCCGTCACCTGCCGCATCGGGCGGTGACTGCCGTTTCTAAAACGGCCCCGGATATGGATGTACGAACCCGCGGGTGAGGCTCTTAACACCGAGTTGTAGAGGAACCTCACCGGCTGCGCCCTGTACATCTGCGGCTGCGAATAGTAGTGAGATGCTTTTGCCATGGCAGTCGTGCCCGCTCCCCGCCCCCTTACGGGAGCTGTGCTTCTGTTGTTCGTCAGCGCCGCTTGGGGGTCGGCGTTTCCGCTGATGAAAGATCTCATCCACCGGTTAGCGGTCGAGGATCTGCTCGCCGAGCGCTACCTGATCGCCGCACTCACGCTCCTCCTCATTCGGCCGGGCTGCCTTCGGGGGCTGCCACGTAAGACGTGGATCAACGGGGTCGTTCTCGGGGTCATGTTCGGGGCCGGACAGTCCGGTCAGGCCATCGCGCTGCACAGCCTGCCGTCCTCCCTGTCCGGCTTCGCCGTCGGCTGCGGCGTGGTGATCACGCCCATCTTGGCGCTCGTCGTGTTCAAGGCGAAGGTGCAATGGCGGATCTGGGCCGGGGTCGTGCTCGCGCTGGCCGGCATGACCGTGTTCACGCTGCTGCGCGGAGTGGAGGATCGCGAGGTCTCCGTGCTCGCGCTCGGGGTCACGCTCACCGCTGCCGCCCTCTACTCCGGCCACACGCTGCTGCTCGCGCAGCTGTCCAAGCGCGGGTCGGGCTTCCACGCGTACGCGCTGACCGTGATCCAGCTCTTCACCATCGGCCTTCTCACCGGAGTCGTCGCCGTGCGTGACGGGTTCGCCGTGCCGTCGAGCGGCCCCGACTGGCTGATACTCGGGCATCTGGCCGTGGTGTCGTGCGCGCTGGGGTTCCTGGCCCGCTCGTACGGGCAGGCGCACGTGCCGGCGGTGCCGAGCGCGATCCTGATGTCGTCGCAGCCCCTCTGGGTGGCGGCGATCTCGGTGATCTGGTTCCACGAGCAGGTGGGCTGGAGCATGATCGTCGGTGGCGGCTTGATGGCCGGCGCGATGCTGCTCGCCCTCCCCTCGAGGACCGCCTCCCTGGGGCAGGAGCGCTCCCAGGGCAAGCGGGACCTCCTCGCCGTCACGGCGCGGGCGACCAAGGCGCTGGCCGACCTGAGGATCAAGCGTGTAGATCAGCTGCGGTTCCCCGGCGGTCCCGCCCCGTACATCGACAAAAGTGCCTGTATGAACACCGGGTCGTGCCCCTGGCACACCCGCTCGCTCAAGGGCGGTGCGGAGCCCAGCCTCGAGCGGCTGATCGAGCGGGCCACGGTCATCGTGCGGGCTCGGGGCCTGCCGGGGGTGGGGTGCTGCCAGTCGGTCACGTTGCTCGGGCGGTGCCTATGTGACTTGATGGAAGAAGCCGAGCAGGCCCGGACGAAGGCATCGCCCCGCTGGTTTCGTTCCCAATAGGTTAGAAGTGACAATCAAAAGGCCAGCGCTTTTTATCCTTTGACCTCTCACTTATTCACCATAAAGCTTGATATTCGGCGGGGTGCCCTAATAATGGTGAATTAACCCCAATGGAGAGGTACGTCATGAAGCGCATCGTTGTCCGCAAGCCAGGCACCGCGCGGCTCGCAGGGAGCTCCAGCGTCATTCACAAGGGGTGACTGAGGCGAGGTCCCATCTCAGGGTGCAGGGCGAACCACCCGCCCAAGGGAGGGCCGCGCGGCTGATGACGCCGTTGATCGACGGACATCGCCGGCCGCGCGGCCCTTACACTGTCGCCGCCGCCCTGCTGCGTCACCTGGTGCCGCGGGCTCTGGAACGGGACGGTGACCTGGTGGCGGCCCACGACATCGAGATCCGGGCAGCGGCGCCCGAGCTGGCTGATCTCGTGCCGGCCAGGCGGGTCACGATCGACGCCGGCCTGTCCGACGACGAGCGCATCCTCGTGCCCGCGCCCCGCCGTACGCTGCGGCTGGCCAACGGGCTCGCGGAGTTCTTCCGTGACGCCGTACACCCCGGGGAGGCGATCGCGGTGTGCAACGGCGCCGAGGCGGACCCGACGGACACCGAGCTGCTCGACGTCATGATGCGGCGCATCCCGCCCGAAACGCTCGCGATCACGTTGTACTCCGGCGGCCCCGAGCCCCCGCCCGACACCCGTGGCGCGGACGAGCTGTGGGCCCTGGTGGACCGGTGCATGCGCGACGGCTTCCTGTACGCCGCCGCGGAGCTGGGGGAGCGCGGCATGTCGCGGACCGAGCCGGGCGGCGAGCACTGGTGGCGTTTCGCCCAGCGCACCGCGACCGCGCTCGGTGGCCTCGGCCGCACCGACGACGCCCGGGCGGTGTGGGACCGGGTGCGCTCGGCCAGCCAGGACCCGGCCATGCACGCCGCCAGCGCGTACGGCACCGCCATGCTCGACGCCCGCGACCCCGACCCCGCGCGTCGCGACCTGAGCAGGGCAAGACGCTGGATCAACGAGGCCATCGCCATCTCCAGCCTGCTGCCAGAGCCCTTGGACCGGGCGTTCAAGCTGGGCTTCGACCGCAACGGCCTGGCGCTGATCGAGCTGCGGCACGGCCGGTTGGGCGCCGCCCTGTCGCTGGTCGAGTCGGCCATCGAGCTGGCGGGCGAGCTGGGGGAGCGGCATCCGCTGCACAAGATGGTGCTGCTGGCCAACCGGGCGCAGCTCCTGGCCGCTCTCGGGCACGTCAAGGAGGCGCTGGAGGATTACACGGCCGCGATCGCGCTGGATCCCGCCTTCCCCGACTACTACCTGGAGCGGGGGAACCTGCTGTTCAAGCTCAGCCGGCACGAGGAGGCCCTGGCCGACTTCGAGCGGGCCATACGGGCCGGGCCGCCGCTGCCCGAGGCCTACTACAACCGGGCGGAGCTGCGTACCGTGCGGGGGGACATCGAGGAGGCGCTGGCCGACCTGGCCCGGGTGATCGAGCTCGATCCCGCCTACCTGGACGCGTACATCAACCGGGCCGGGCTGCTGGCCGCCGCGGACCAGGACGAGGAGGCCAGGGCCGACGTCGCCGCCGGGCTCGTCCTGGCGCCGGGCAACCCGCACCTGCTCACGGTGCTGGGACAGCTGGAGACGGCGGCGGGGCGGCTCGGGGAGGCGCGGGAGGCGCTGGAGCTGGCCGTCGAGCGCGCGCCCGGGCTCGCGGCCGCCTGGGGGAACCGGGGGGTGCTGCGGTACGCGGCCGGGGATCTGGAGGGAGCGGTGGACGACCTTTCCCAGGCCATCGAGCTGCAGCCCGAGCCGCCCAAGGCCAGGAACGTGTCGTGCATCATGATCGCGATCGAGAAGACCACGACGGTCAAGCTCAAGAAGCCGATCGGCAAGCGCAAGATCGTG
>NZ_JBFAMX010000362.1:0-10172 GCF_040659615.1 Nonomuraea sp. NPDC049784 | reverse complement strand
GTCAAGGTCACTGTCTGAAAGATCCTGTTCTCGCCCTGCTTGAGTCACAGAAGACTACTTCGTCCCCAGGTCTCACGAGAGTCTGACAGAGAGGGGTCCCAGCGGGCGGTGCGCAGCAGCCGCTGCAGCTTCTGGGACCGGCCAGCCCGGCGTGCTCGGCCAGGTTCCAGCAGTTCTTGCGGTCGAGGTCGGCCAGCAGTCCACGCACGTACGCATTCGCCGCGCGACGTGGTTCGATGCGGCCGATCCGTCCGGCGATCCGGGTCATCAGCTCGTTGGAGATGACCATCCAGCCATCAGGGTCTACGCTGTGGCTCGTGGCCACACGATCTTTGGTTGTCTTCACAAACTCCGAATGATCACGCGGTGGCCGTCGCCATGTGACCCCAAAGGTTCAAGATCGCCAAGTGTCACTGGAGTACTAGCCGAGGACCTGGCCGCCGCTTTTCGATGTGACCTCCTTGACCTTCCCGGTGGCCGGATCGTAGATCGCCACGCCGTTCTTGTCTGAGGACGGGCCGAAGACGAGGTGCGAGCCGTAGAACGCCACCGGCCAGATGCCGGTGAACAGGAAGGGGATCGAGCGCTTGTCGCGCGGCTTGAGCGGGATGACCTCCACCGAATCGCGCCAGGCCACGGCCAGGCTGCCGTCGGGCGCCGCGGCCAGGGCAGCGTCCTGGTCCGGGTCGAAGTCCTGGCGCACGCAGGCGCGGCACCTCTCGGTGTGCCAGGGGCCGTTGTGCGCCCAGATCTGCAGCAGGCCGCAGCGGCCGGATACCGTGGCCCAGCGGCCTCCCGCTCCCGGCACATAGGCGACCTCCTGGCCGACGCGGCAGGTGCCTTGCCCGTTGTGCTTGCTGGCGTCGAGTTCGTCCGCCCGCACATCGGAGATCACCGTGACCGCTCCCGGTGCGTCGAGGGAGTCCTGCTCTCCCATCGCCTGGCGGCCCGCGCCGTCCGTACGCTCACCCGGCGCCCCGACGATGAGCTGGACGCGGCCGTCCCACAGCGGCCCGATCGCGACGCTGGAGCCGAACTCGTCGCCTTCTTCGCTGTTACCAGGGATGCCGGGCGATTCCTGGATGATCCTGCGGAGCTGCTGCGGCTTGCCGGTGTAGGCGGCGCCCCCGCCCCACAAGCCGTCGACCGTCTCAGCCGGAGCGCCGATGGCCAGGAAGCCGTCGTAACCGGCGACCGACCAACCGAAACTGCCGTACGAGGTGGGATGGGGAGCCTCGATCTTCAAGGGGGGCGCGGCGTTGCCGCCGTACACGATGTAGACGGCACCCGCCGAGGGCACGCCATTCACCGGCGTGCCCGGCGCGCCGACAATGAGGTCGGCGCACTTGTCGTCGTTCACCCTGGCCAGCGCGACCGCGTGGCCGAGATCCTTCAGCACCGCACCGGGGACGGTGATCGGGACGAGGCGGTCGCGGGTGAGCAGATGGACGCTGCCGCCGTCCCGCTGCCCAACGGCTACGTCGTCGGCGCCGTCGCCGTCGAAGTCGCGCGGCGTGGCTCTGTCACAGATCGCTAAGGCCTTCGCCGGACGTTGCGCTGTCGCCTGGGGAGCCTGCTCACAGGCGGTGAGGGCGAGCAGCAGGGCCAGCACGGGCGCTGATCGTCGGACCATGGGGCTACATCGTGCCGAACCGTGACGGCGCCTACAAGATCCTGGCGGCAGGGCGCCGGTTCAGCACCCAGCAGGTCATTTAGCGTGCCCCTGTTGACGAAGCCGGTCTCATTGGCGATCAGCACCCCGTCCGGGCCGAGCCGGTCGACGACGAAGTCCCGGACGTCATCGCATACCACATCGACGTCCCAGCGCACGGTGCGCAGCAGCCGCTGCAGGTTCTGCGGGCCGATCAGCCCGGCGTGTTCGGCCAGGTTCCAGCAGTCCTTGCGGTTGACATCGGCCAGCAGCCCGCGCACACAGGCGCGTGCGGTGCGACGCGGTTTGACCCGGCCGATCCGTCCGGCGATGCGGGCCATCAACTCGTCGAAGATGACCATCCAGCCGTCAGAGTCTGCGCTGCGGCTCGCGGCCATCGCACGATCTTTCGTTGTCCTCGCAAAACTCCGAATGATCACACGGTGGCCGTCGCCATGTGACCCCGACCCTCAAGATCGCGAAGTGTCACTGGAGTACTAGGCTCAACCCCAGGTCAAAGGCCGCTTCCCGTGATCGGGAAGTGGCCTTTTCGATCTTGTACAGCTGCAAAGTACAGCTACACGCTCAGCTGAGGTAGCACGGCAACCAACCAGTCCACGATCATGTGTACGTGGCGATGCTCCGGTTATTGGCGATCGGCCTTCTCAGCGGTGTCGTAGCGGTGCCGTTCTGGTCGCTGCCACGTGGCGACGGTTTCGAGCACGCGCGGTTCGCCGTGCTCACGGCCCTGGGCATGGGCCAATTCCTAACGGTTCCCGTCGGGTTGGTGGTCGGGTTCGTGCTGGCCGCCATGGGCTCGTGGACGCGTCCTCCTGGCCATGTCCTGGGTGCGATCACGACCGCGTTCGGAGCGATCGTCGCCACCCAGGCCTGGCCCACGATGAGCTGGATCGACGGACGACCGTCCGGACTCGGCGATCCAGACGGCGAGTCCGTCATAGCGTTTCTGGCCTTCGCTTCTGGTGCGGTCACAATCCTCGCCGGCCTCTCCATCGTCTTGATTCGATGGTCTGGCTACGAACCGCAAGCCACCCGAGGGCGTCAACGGGGTCCACGTAGATACGGCAGGACGAGACGTCGGCGCTTGCCCCACGCGGAAGGCCATTCCCCGTGATCGAGGGAATGGCCTCATTGGCCTTCGCCGCTGCCCCGCCTGTCGGGAGCGCAACATCGTGCGAGAGGACGACTTCGTCTGCGTCTTCTGCGGGAGCGACCTGCCTGCGCTGTGGAACGTGGACCCATCCGGATAGGGCCCGGGAGCAAACCGACCGTTAAGCGCTCCGCCAGGCGTCGGTGACGCAGGACTCCTCGAAGTGCCACCAGCCATCCATCCGGCCGCGCGTCAGCAGCGCCTTGATCTGCCCAAGGTCTGCGTCAGCGGGTACGGTGAGGCGACCAGGGGAAGCCCTGAGCTGAAGGATTCCCCGCCGAGGCCGAACGGGGCCAACTGCTCGTGCACAGCCTGTGCGCTGCGCCCCAGCGGTCCATTGGGCACTGGCAGGACCCGGACGGTGCAGTTGCCTGACGCTTCCACCCGCCGTCTCGATCAGCCGAGCAACTGATTACCCCGTCTGAAAGGCGGAAGGGCCAGGCTGTTGGGTCGGACCGAAGCGCGGTGTCAGCCTTGCGGCTGATCCGTTTCTCCGGCCCGCCCTCCGAACCCGGCGTGCGACTTTCACCGCACCGGGCTCTCCACAGGTTCATGCCACTGGAGATGGTTCTGTTTGCCGTGACCAGGGTGTCGGGATGTCCCAGGCGCGCCGGCGATACCGGATGACCGGGATCGATGCCGCGTCCAGCAGGACGATTCCCTGTGCGGAGATCTCCCAGCTGTTGTTGAGCAGCCAGGTCCGTATCTTCCGCCACGACATGCCACCGTGCCGCTTGCGCAGCCACCAGTAGAGGCGGTGCCAGACGTAGTGGCCCAGGTGGCTGAACGTCCGCTTGGACGAGCCGTGCCGGAAGAAGTTGCACCAGCCCCGAATCACCGCATTCACGCGGATCAACAGGGTTCTCAGGTCAGGCTGCCCTGGGTGGATCAGCGCCCGCACCTTGGCGATCACCGTGTTGATCGCCTTCTTGCTCGGATAGGTGTAGACGGTCCACTTCAGGGTTCCGCGTTTGCGGCGCCGCTGGATGTGATGCCCCAGGAAGACGAACCCGTCATCAATGTGGGTGACCGAGGTCTTGGCCTCCAACAAGCGCAAGCCCATCGGGGCCAGCACCGCGGCCGCCTGCTCCCTCAACTGCTCGGCGTCTTGGCGGGGTGCCGTTGACCATGGCGACCCAGTCGTCGGCGTAGCGGACCAGCCGCCAGTTCGCCACCCCACGTTGACGCCGGTTATCGCGCTGCCGGACCGTGACCATCGCCTCCTGGTGCTCGGCCATGAACCACTCATCCAGCACCGACAAGGCGATGTTGGCCAGCAGCGGGGACAGGATCCCACCTTGCGGGGTTCCGGCGCTGGTCTGCTCCTGCCGGCCGAGTTCGGTGAGGATCCCGGCCTTGCAGAACGCCTTCACCAGCGCCAGCACCCGCTTGTCCCCGACCCGGCTGCGCACCCGGTCCATCAGGGCCGTGTGCGAGATGGTGTCGAAGCACGCCTCGATATCCGCCTCCAGCGCCCACTCATAGCGGTGAGAGCCCATGTGGTGGATCTCGGCGATCGCGTCGTGCGTGCGCCGGTTCGGGCGAAACCCATACGAGCACGGCGCGAAACCGGCCTCGAAGATGGGTTCCATGACCAGCTTCAGCGACGCCTGAACGACCCTGTCGGCGAGCGCGGGAATGCCCAGACGGCGCTTCTTGCAAGTGCCGGGCTTGGGGATCAGCCGTTCTCGAACCGGCAAAGGTTGGAAGGTACGCGAGCGCAACTGCTCGCGTATCCCGTTCAGGAACGCCTCCTCGCCCCACCCGGCAGGGATATCGCGCGGTTGGCACCTCGCGAGGCATCGGACCTGTGGTTCACGTGAGTCCTACCTCGGGGACAGGCTCGTGATCCAGGTGTCGTGATCTTGCTAACGCGGGTGCTAACAGCGGCCTTGGACGATCATGGACGCTCATGGATGACTAGACCCTTGCGGCGCGACTTCACCGTCTTCGTGTTGCCCTTCTTGCGCACTGATCGCCAGACGTACATTGCGAACTCCCGATGCTTCCAGCCGATCTCGGGGACAGGAAGCCACGCCTGGCGGCTCTCGTCGAAGGCCACGACGTGAGACCACGTCAACGCGCGTACCTCTTCCGTACGAGAGCGAGCGCAAGCAGACTCCGTCGGGAAATGTCAGCGTGCGGCGCCGCCCCCGATGGACTCCCCGGCCGAGTGAGGCAGCCGCACCGCCTCGATGACGGCGACCACGATCAGGAGAGCGACGGCAACGAAGGCGAATGGGTACGAGTCCGATGTCCCCACGGTGTGGACGCCTGCTTGGAGGGCCAGTACGCCCACGGCGACGCCCAGGCCTTGCGCCAGTTGCTGGATCGTCCCGGCCAGAGTGTTGGCGCGGCTCATGTCCGACTGATCCACGTCGGCGAACGCGATCGTGTTGTACACGGTGAAACCGATGGAGCGGAAGACGCCGCCGAGCAGCACCACGACCGCGGTGATCGCCAGTGGGGTCGTGACAGTGAGCACACCGCATGCCGCGATGCAGATGACGGCGGCGGACGTCGCCCAGATGAGCACCGTCCGGAACCCGAAGCGACGCAGCATCGGCGTCGTGAGCGGCTTGATCCCCAGGTTGCCGATGAAGACGAAGAGCACCATGGCGCCGGCCTTGACGGGGCTCCAGCCGAACCTGTCCTGGAACATCAGCGGGAGCAGGAACGGCACGGCGTTCACCGCCATGCGGAACAGTGAACCGCCGGCATGCGAGACCCGGAACGTCTGGATGTTCAACGCTCCCAGGTCGAGCAGCGGATGCGCCGTCCGCCGCAGGTGCCGTACCGCGACGACGGCCGCGCCACAGCAGGCCGCCACGAACAGCGCGACGATTGACCAGGGCACCCGCTGTGCACCGACGAGGGTGGCGGCGTAGACCAGGCAGCCAAGCGTGGCGGCCGACAGTAGCGCACCCCAGGTGTCGAACGGAGGGCAGGCGACGCCCGGCAGTCGTGGCATGACGCGGGCACCGACCACGACGGCCATCACGCCCAGCGGCACGTTCAGCAGGAAGATCCAGTGCCACGAGGCGTAGGACACGAGTAATCCGCCCAGCATGGGCGCCACGATCGGAGCGACCAGCGCAGGCCACGTGAGATAGGCGATCGCAGTGATCATTTCCTGTTTGGACGTCGTACGCAGCACCACCAGCCGGCCGACGGGAACCATCATCGCTCCGCCGACCGCCTGCAGCACCCGCATCACCAGCAGCTCGGTCAGGTTCGTGCTGGCCGCGCACAGTGCGGACGCGGCGGTGAACACCACGATGGCCGCCAGGAAGGTACGGCGGGCGCCCCAGCGATCCGCGACGTGACCCGACACGGGGATGAGCACCGCGAGCGTGAGGAGGTAGGCGGTCACACAGACGCCGATGTCGGAGGACATGACGCCAAGTGACCGTGCCATTGCGGGCGCGGCGGTCGAGATGATCGTGCCGTCGAGGTTCTCCATGAAGAAGGTGCCTGCGACGAGCAGCGCGACTGGGCGGGACAGACGCGCCTCAGGGGTCAACAAGGTTGGGGAACAGCAATGGACGGACCAGTCACGAAGTGCGCCCACCCGGCACCCGCTGAGTTGTCCGATGCCGAAATCATTATCACAGCGGACAAAATACTGTAAGCACCTCAAAACGGGTGAAGTCCCCCTGGGGCGCATCCCCGCCGACCAGGGTTGGTGCATGATCACCAACTTGGCAGCGGGTGTGTTACGGCCGGAGAGCAGGCGGATTCGGCCCGCTGGGAGCGCTTGGTGCGCGCACACAGACCACCCAGGACTGTCGGACCCCAGTGTCATGATGAACTCGTGGTGGTTGTTTTCGACGCCGCGCTGTGGACAAGGGATGCCCGGCGCGCCGACACTTGGACCTTCGTTAGCCTGCCTACCGAGGCATCCGAGGAGATCCGTGACCTGGCAGGAGGACCGCGTCGCGGCTTCGGTTCGCTGCGCGTGCGGGTCACGGTCGGCGGGAGCACATGGAAGACCTCGATCTTCCCGGACAGCGCGCGTGGCAGCTACGCGCTGCCCATCAAACGTGCTGTCCGCACGGCCGAAGCCCTCGACGCAGGTGACATCATGACCGTAACCGTCGAGCTCATCGACTTTTGACCACCGGGGCGACAAACCAGCATCAGCGCACGATCAGCGACATGTGAGTGCGTTGGCTGCGGTCGGCGGATGCGCGTGCCTCACCAGTTCGGGGTTCGGCAGGCCAGGAACGGTTCACTGGCCAGCCGTTCTCGGGTGGCTGCCCTGTGCAAAGGTGCGGGCGGTGTCGAGGCGTGGGCGCCGACCGTGTCGTCCGGCAGCGATGGACCACGACCAATAGCTGATCGTCGTCGACCCCCGCGCAGCAACATCCGCCGCGGCGCCTATTCAGCGAAATACTCCTTCACCGCCGACACGAACATATCGATGTCCGCGCGCTTGACATCCATATGCGTGACGAGGCGTGATGCGTACAGCATCTGCGTGAGAATGCCCCGCTCTTTCAGCGATGCATCGAGCGCCACGCAATGCTCCTGCGGAAACTGCGCGAACACCATGTTGGTCGCTTGCGATTGCACGCGGACCTCATCGATTTCCGCGAGCCCACGCGCGAGATGCTCGGCGTTCGCATGGTCTTCCGCCAGGCGATCGACGTTGTGTTCGAGGGCGTACAAGCATGCCGCCGCAAGCAGTCCAGACTGCCGCATGCCGCCGCCCAGCATCTTGCGCCAGCGGCGCGCGCTCTCGAGCAGGGCGGTGCTGCCGACCAGCACCGAACCGACAGGCGCCCCCAAACCCTTCGAGAAGCAGATCGAAACCGAATCGAACGGTGCACAAAGCGCGGCGATCGATTGCCCCGACGCGACCGCCGCATTGCAAACGCGCGCGCCATCGAGGTGCGTCGCGAGACCGCGACTCTTCGCCAGCGTGACCGCTTCGGCAACAAACCCGGCCGGCAGTACCTTCCCGCCGATCGTATTTTCGAGCGCGAGCAAGCGCGTGCGTGCGAAGTGATCGTCGATCGGCTTGATCGCGGCGGCGATCTTGTCGATCGGCAGGGAACCGTCCGCGGCGTTTTCGATCGGCTGCGGCTGAATGCTGCCGAGCACGGCCGCGCCGCCGCCTTCGTTCCTGTACGTGTGCGCCAGTTGGCCGACGATGTATTCGTCGCCGCGGCCGCAATGCGCCATCAACGCGGCGAGGTTACTCTGCGTGCCGCTTGGAAAGAATAGACCCGCTTCCTTGCCGGCGCGCTCGGCGACGGTCGCTTGGAGGCGCAGGACGGTGGGGTCGTCGCCCCACACGTCGTCACCTACTTCGGCCGACGCCATCGACGCCAGCATCGCCGGACTCGGACGAGTAACGGTATCGCTGCGCAAATCGATCATGTCAGTCCCTTCCTGTGAATAACGTCAAGGACCCGCAGCAGCTCAAAGCGCTCGTGCGGGCCAGATGACGGGATCACAGGAGTGTAGTGCGATCCGACAATACGCCTTTAAGCGGGTCAAACCTGTCAAGCATCCTGAATGGCATGAGCCTGCTCCTTTAAGGATGCGGTGGGGAGCGGTGACCCCCTCGACGTCACCCTACGAGTAGACCGAGCAGCCGGACGTGGGGTCCTGGGCTCGAACTCCCCTACCAGAGCCTCGGCCCGTGCGCAGGATCCGGGTGGGTCCGGCCAGGGCGTCATCAAGCTCGACGAGCCGCTGGGCGGTCGCGTGGTGTTGGACGCGACAAGCGGGCTCCCCGTCCTGTGTCGTCGCGCGCACAACACCTGCCATCTGGGAACGGGTGACGCCCTCCCCGTCCGCCCCGGAAAAGACGTGACGACTTGGCGGGCGCGAACCCATACGCAAAATGATCAAGGGAGGCACGGGTGCTGACCAAGGCGTTTAAGCAGATCAAGGCCATAGCTCAAGCTGAAGGATCATCGCTCTCCCAAAGCGGGTGCCGCGGGTTCGAAACCGCGGGCACTCGTCAACCAGGCCGAGCGCTCCTTCATCCGGGGATTCTCCGAAGCCATCCAGTGATCTTGTGCATCTGCCTGCTGACTACCGACGAGTACCGGGTCGTACCAGCCGTGGGCGCCTTCGACCAACTCCGGGAGCTGACATGGCGACAAGCTGTCATGACACCGGCCGACTACTTATCCGAGGCTGTTCGAGCAAGAGGAACATCTGGCGACGGCCACCAGACGGATATTCCCCTCGGTGGCCTGAACGGGGCTGCTATCGCTGATGCGATCCCAAACGCCGGGTTCTGGCCGACGGACCCATCCCCAGGCTGGAGCGAACACGTCGGACTCGCTCATGTGATCACACGCGCCCGGCAGGTGAGCCATCCTCCTAGAGGAGATCAGGATCGTGTCCGGCGCGAACCTCGCCCATCGGATCGGGCCGGCGGCGCTTGGCGTCCGGCGTGGCGCATCAACCCCGGGTAAGGCACATGCACAGCCCTCACCGACGATCAAGTCGCACCGACCACAACGCTCCATGCGCCTCTCCCACCACTTGGAATCCTCAAGAGCCTATGACGACCGCATCGAGGTCGGGGTCCTCTAGCGCCGCGTGAGTCCATGTGTGGGCTACGTCGTTCGTCGTCAGCGGTTCCTCTGCTGGCGCTTCATCGCTGGCCCATGCGTCACCACCCCTGGTGGCGCCTTGTTCTGCTAGCCAGCGTCCCCTCCGTGTGAAGTTGGCGGAAGAGGGATGCGCCGACCTGCGACATGGCAGGTTGATCCGGACGGTTTCGGCTGAATTCGTTCAGGTCTTCTCGTCGGTGACCGGGCGTGCGGTGCCCGAGTCTGCTCAGTTTCCGCGATGCAATGTTGTGGCTCAGTTTCGGAGTCATGGGATTCGGCTATTGTCCAGCGGTTGCTGGCCCGGTCGACGCCCTTGTGCACCCGCACCGTGCGGTCGATGAGCTCGCGCAGCGCGCTCTCGTCGACGTCGTCGAGTCGTTTCAGGTAGAGGCATCCCCTTCCGGTCTTGTGCGGACCGAGCCGGGCGAGCACTGATGCGTGCCGCTCCTCGAACCCACCCACCAGGTAGACGACAAGATGCTGTTTGCGTGGCGAGAAGCCCGCCAAGGGCCAGTCACCCGTGCGCCCACTCGCGTAGGTGTAGCGGTAGCTGCCGAAGCCGACGATGCTCGAGCCCCACATCACCGCAGATTCACCGATCACCTCGCACAGAATCGTGCAGAGGCGCTCCGCGTCGCCCCGTCGGCGTTCGTCGGGGACTGCGGCCAGGAAATCGTGGTCACGTCCACGGACGTGGTGTATGAATCGATCTTCGCGTGATCCTGTTTCTGCAGGTTAAGCGGTAAGTGTCTGCGGGAGCGGGTTGGGGACC
>NZ_JBFAMX010000361.1:0-10225 GCF_040659615.1 Nonomuraea sp. NPDC049784 | reverse complement strand
CCCGGGTGCCGAGCCCGTCGGCCAGCCTGGCGACGAACCCCTCGGCCTGGGCCAGCCGCAGGGCCGCCCACACGTCCTCGTCGCCGATCTCCAGCCCGAGCGTGATATTGCCGCGCACGCTGTCGTCGAACAGGAACGTCTGCTGCGGCACCAGCGCCACCGACTCGGCGATGCCGCCGTAGGCCAGATCGCGCAGGTCCACGCCGTCGAGCAGCACCCGTCCCGCGTCGGGGTCCACGAGCCTGACCAGCAGCTGCACGAGCGTGGACTTGCCCGATCCGGTGGGCCCGACCAGGGCGACGGTACGGCCGGCGGGCACGTCGAAGGTGACGTCGTGCAGCACCTCGGCCTCGCCGTAGGCATACGAGACGCCGGAGACCTCCAGTGCGGCCGGGGCGGAGGACCCGCTGTTGGCGCTGCCGTACTCCATGGAGCCGGTCGCATCCAGCACGGCCTGCACCCGCTGCCAGCCGACGACGCTGCGCGGCAGCTCGGCCAGCACCCAGCCGAGCGCCCTGATCGGGAAGGCCAGCAGCGTGAACAGGTACGCCACCTGCACCAGGCCGCCGGAGTCGATCGAGCCGCCCGACAGCCGCATCGCGCCGACGGCGAGCACCGCGAGCACGCCGATCGTGGGCAGGGCCTCCAGCAGCGGGTCGAACAGCCCGCGCACGCGCCCGACCGCGATGTTGGCGTCGCGCAGCTCGTGGGCGCGCCGCCGGAACCGGTCGGTCTCCAGCTCCTCCCTGCCGAGCGTCTTGACGACGAGCGCGCCGTCGAAGCTCTCGTGCGCGATCTCGCTGACCTCGGCGCGCAGCTGCTGGGCGCGGGTGGCGAGCGGGCTGAGCTTCCGCTGATAAATCAGATTAAGTACGGCGATAGCCGGAAAAATCAGGAAACCGACCAAGGCGAGCATGAGATCCGTGAACACCATGGCGATCGCCGCGGTGAACAGCATGACGATCACACCCACGGCCATCGGCAGCGGCGCCAGCGGCGCCCAGGCTGCCTCGGCGTCGGCGCTGGCGTTCGACAGCAGCTGCCCGGTCGGGTGCTGATGGTGCCAGGACAGCGGCAGCCGCAGGTACTGCTTGGTCACGTCCCTGCGCGACCTGGCCTGCATGCGGTACTGGATGACCCCGGCCAGGATGCGCCGCCCGGCCACACCGAACGACTTGAGCAACGCCGCGCCCAGGATCAGGAACGTTCCTGTCCACAGCGCCCCTGAGGCGACGCGGTCCTGGGCGAACGCGGGCAGCACCACGTGCTGCGTCGCCCAGCCGAGCGCCCATGCGGAGGCCACGGTCATGCCGCCGTAGAGCCCGCTGGCCAGTACCGCGAGCGCGAATACCGCCTTCTCTGTGCGAATGGCCACCCCAAGGACGCGGAGCCCTTGACGCATCACGGCCGAGGTGACCTTGGTCGCCACGCGGAACTGATCCCTTCAATCTGCCATTTGTACCTAAGTCACTATCACTCCAGATCTGCACGTTATTCCCGCGGGTAGGGTTGCTCATGTGACTCATGCTCGCGACGAACGCTCCGCGCTCTGCGACCTGTTCGACCGCCTCGGCCCCGACGCGCCGACGCTCTGCACGGGCTGGAACACCTACGATCTGGCCGCCCACCTCGTGCTTCGCGAGCGCAGGCCCGACGCGATGGGCGGCATCGCGATCAAGCCCCTGGCGGGCTACACCGCCTCCGTGCAGAACGGCCTCAAGGCCAGGCACCCCTACCCCGAGCTGGTCGGCCTGGTGCGCAAGCCGGGCGGCGTCTATGGGCTGCTGCCGTTCCTCGACGACGCCGTCAACACGCTGGAGTACTTCGTCCACCACGAAGACGTCCGCCGCGCCCAGCCGGAGTGGGAGCCTCGCGAGCTGTCCGGCGACCTCGAACGGCTCATCTGGAAGCGCGTCGCCTCGGGAGCCCGGCTGATGCTGCGCAGGGCGCCGGTGGGCGTGGTGCTGCACCGGCTCGGCGGCGGCGTGGTGCTCGGCGGTCCCCGCGGAGGTGCCAGGGTGGAGGTCACGGGCCGGGCCGCTGAGCTGCTGATGTTCTGCTTCGGGCGGCAGCGGCACGCCAGGGTCGAGCTGACCGGCGACCCCGAGGCCGCCGACCGGCTCCGCGACGCCCCTCTGGGCGTGTAGCCGATCTGTCAGGTGATCCGGCTCACCTACGGCAGAAATCCCGGTGTGGTAGGGGCTCGCGTCTGACTTCTAGCCCGTACCATGGGCTAGGAAAGAAGCCCCCCGGTTATGATCATGAACATCTTCACAGAAGATGCCAGTGATCGCCCAGATCCGGGTATATACGGCTGGGAATGGACTGCAGGAGGCCCCCATGCAGGTCAAGAAGGTGCTCACCTACGTGGCTGTCGCGTTCGTGGTGTTCTACCTTTTCACCAAGCCGGCCCAGGCCGCGGAGGCGGTCAACGGAGTGTTTGTAGGAATTCTCCACGGAGCCGACCAACTGGCTGTCTTCTTTACCAATGTTCTGACCTGACGCGAGCTTCCTGTCTGCGTCAGATGCTTCCCCGCGCTGCCAGATCGTGTTACGCAGGCAGGATGAGAGATCGCCCTAGCGGCACCAAGATCAATCAGCTCGATCCCAATGCGCGGCGGATCCTCGAGCGAACCGAGCTCGAGGGCATCGAGCTGATCCGTTTTCTCTACGCCGACCACGGTGGCGTGATCCGGGGCAAAGCGGCATCCCGGTCGCGGTTGGCCGAACGGCTCAGCACGGGCATCGGGCACACGGTGGCCATGATGGCGATGAACATGCTCGACCAGCTCCAGGACGTCGAGCACCTGGGTCCGGTGGGCGAGGTACGCATCGTTCCGGACCCCGCCACGTACGTCCCGCTGCCCCACGCCCCCGGTGCGGCCGCGATGCTGTCGGACCTGCGCCTGCCGGACGGCACGCCATGGGGGGCCTGCCCGCGCACCTTCCTCAAGGACGCCATCGCCGAGCTGGCCACCGAGGGTTACACGCTGGTCGCGGCGTTCGAGCCGGAGTTCACCCTCGGCCGCCGCCTGCCGGACCCGTCCGGCGGCCCCGACCGGCTGATCCCGCTCGACGACTCACTCTGCTACGCGAACGCCGGGTTCGACACCGCTCACGACTACACGATCAAGCTCATCCACGCCCTGGAGCAGCAGGGGCTGCGCGTCGAGCACTACCATCCCGAGCTGGGGCCCGGACAGCAGGAGCTATCCGTACGCCACGCGCCCGCGCTGCGCGCCGCCGACAACCACGTCCTCTACCGCGAGACCGTGCGCGGGGTCGCCCTGCGCATGCAGATGTGGGCCACGCTCGCCCCCAAGCCGCTGGCCGACCAGGCGGGCAACGGGGCCCATCTGCACCTCTCGCTGTGGAACGACTCGCAGAACGTGTTCGCCGAGGAGAGCGAGGTGCGCGACGGGTTCATCGGCGGCCTGCTCGCCCACCTGCCCGGCCTGACGGCGCTGACGTGCGGGAGCGTCAACAGCTTCCGGCGGCTGGCGCCCCGCACGTGGTCGAGCGCGTACGCCGTCTACGGGCCCGACAACCGGGAGGCCGCGATCCGCGTGTGCTCCCCCCTCGGTGAGACCGGCGAGCCCAACCTGGAGCTCAAGCCCTCCGACTCCTCCGCCAACCCGTACCTGTCGCTCGGGGCCGTCATCCACGCGGGCCTGGACGGCATCCGGCGCAAGCTGGACCCCGGAGCCGCCGTGGACGTGGACCCGGACACGCGGCCCGGCCAGTACACGCGCCTGCCCTCGTCTCTGGACGAGGCACTGGACGCGCTGGAGGCCGACGAGGTGCTCATGGAGGCGCTGGGGCCGCTGCGGCGCAGCGCGTACCTGGCGGTGAAACGTTCGGAGGCGGCGGCGTTCGGGGCCAAGGACGTCGCGTACGAGCTGTTCCACCACATGCGGGTGTTCTGAGGGGTCGCCACCCGGCTGACGGGCGCGCGGCCCCGCCCCGCGACACGGCACCGCGCAGCGATGCAACGCCGCAGCACGTCGCGGCGCCGCATCACGACGGACACGCGCCCAGCCACCGGCGACGCGGTCAGCGGACCGGGTGGCCCGCCAGCCGGAGCGCGTCCTTGACCTCGGAGATCTTGAGCGTGCCGAAGTGGAACACCGAGGCCGCGAGCACCGCGTCGGCGCCCGCCGCCACCGCCGGAGGGAAGTCCTCCAAGCGGCCGGCGCCGCCGCTGGCGATCACCGGGACCCGCACCGCGGCACGCACCGCCCGCAGCATCTCCAGGTCGTAGCCGTCGAGTGTGCCGTCACCGTCCATCGAGTTGAGCAGGATCTCGCCCACGCCCAGCTCCTCGCCGCGCGCCGCCCACTCGACGGCGTCGATCCCGGTGCCACGCCGCCCGCCGTGCGTGGTCACCTCGAACCCGCTGGCGGTGCCCGGCGCACGCCGGGCGTCCACGGACAGCACGATGCACTGGGCGCCGAACCGCCGGGACGCCTCGGTGAGCAGGTCGGGCCGGGCGATGGCGGCCGTGTTGAGGGACACCTTGTCGGCCCCGGCCCGCAGCAGCCGGTCGACGTCCTCGACCGCGCGCACGCCGCCGCCGACGGTCAGCGGGATGAACACCTGCTCGGCTGTCCTGCGTACGACGTCGAGCATGGTCTCCCGCTCGCCGGACGACGCGGTGATGTCGAGGAAGGTGAGCTCGTCGGCGCCCTCCTCGTCGTAGCGCCTGGCCAGCTCGACGGGGTCGCCGGCGTCGCGCAGGTTCTCGAAGTTGACGCCCTTGACCACGCGTCCGGCGTCCACGTCGAGACAGGGGATGACTCTTACGGCTACGGTCATGCTCGAACAGCCTCGATTTCGATCTCGACCAGCATCCGAGGGTCGACCAGCCCGGCCACCCTCACTCCAGTGCAGGCGGGGCGCACCTTTCCGAAGACCTCGCCGAGGGCCTGGCCCACGAGGTCGAAGTGGCGCTGCTCCACCACATAGTAACGGACCATGACCACGTCCTCGCAGGTCAGACCGCCTGTCGTGACGGCCTCCAGTGCGATGTCGATCGCGGTCAGGCTCTGCTTGTAGGCGTCGCCCACATGGCGCACCTCTCCTGCGACCGTGGCCGTGCAGCCGGACACGATCACCCGATCACCCACAATGACTGCGCGGGCGTAGCCGTACTTTTCCTCCCAGATGCCGCCGGAAAACACCCGCGACCCGGTGCTTACCATGCCGAAGATGCCAACGCTCATCTCGTCCCCTCCCGGCAAGAGCTACCCGCGTACTGCGGCAAGCGCGTTTTCCAGTGTGAACGCGTGAGCGTAGAGGGCCCTGCCCACGATGGCCCCCTCAAGTCCGTCGGGGACGAGGGACGCGAGTGCGACCAGGTCATCCAGAGAGGAGACACCGCCGCTGGCCACGACGGGCCTGCCGGTGCGGGCCAGGATCCGGCGGTAGAGATCGAGGTTGGGTCCCTGGAGCATGCCGTCCTTGGTCACGTCGGTGACGACGTAGCGGGGGCAGCCGTCGGACTCGAGCCGGTCGAGCACCTCCCACAGATCCCCGGCGTCCTCGGTCCAGCCCCGGGCCGACAGCGTGGTGCCGCGCACGTCCAACCCGACCGCGATCTTGTCGCCGTGCTCGGCGATGACCTTCCGGCACCAGTCGGGATTCTCCAGCGCGGCGGTGCCGATGTTGACCCGGCGGCAGCCGGTGGCCAGCGCGGCGGCCAGGGAGTCGTCGTCGCGGATGCCGCCTGACAACTCCACGTCCACGTCGATCCTGCCGATGACGTCGGCGATCAGCTCGCGGTTGCTCCCGCGGCCGAACGCCGCGTCGAGGTCGACCAGATGGATCCACTCGGCGCCCGCCTCCTGCCAGGCCAGCGCGGCGGCGAGCGGCTCACCGTAGCCGGTCTCTGTCCCGGCCTCCCCCTGCACCAGGCGTACGGCCTGGCCGTCGACGATGTCCACGGCGGGCAGCAATACGAGCGACATTCAGATCCTCCGGTCGAAAGCGAGGGTCATGACAACGGGCGCGAGCAGCAGTGAGAAGACGAACACGCCGAAACTGAGGAAGATCGATCCCCACAGCAGCCAGACGATCGCCTGCACGAACAGGAAGCCGAGCCCGAGCACGATGTTCTGGGCGCGGTGGCGGCGGGCGATCAGGCCGCCCTGGCGGTAGAACCGCACCGGGCGCGGGACCAGCCTGGCCAGGAGCGCGCGGCGGCGCGCCTGCCGCGCCTGCCGCTCCTCGTTGGCCTGGATCGCGCGCGCCCGCTCCGCTTCCCGCTCGGCCCTCCGGCGCGCGCGCTCCTTGCTCATGCTGTCCCGAATCCGGTCGGCGAGGCGCTCACAGCGTCTGCAGCCAGTTCTTCAGCAGTACGGCTCCGGCGTCGGCGGACTTCTCAGGGTGGAACTGGGTGGCCATGAGCGGGCCGTTCTCCACGGCGGCCACGAACGGCACACCGTGCTCGGCCCAGGTGACGATCGGCTCGGCGAACCCTTCGCCGGTCTGCAGCTCCCACTCGCGCACGCCGTACGAGTGGACGAAGTAGAAGCGGGTCGCGGCGTCGAGCCCGGCGAACAGGACGCTGCCCGCGGGCGCCTTGACCGTGTTCCACCCCATGTGGGGCAGCACGGGAGCGTCGAGCCGTTCGACCGTGCCCGGCCACTCGCCGCAGCCCTCGGTCTCCACACCGTGCTCGACGCCCCGGGCGAACAGGATCTGCATGCCGACGCAGATGCCCAGCACCGGACGCCCGCCGGCCAGGCGGCGGCCGATGATCCGCTCGCCGTAGACGCTCTTGAGCCCGGTCATGCACGCCTCGAACGCGCCGACCCCCGGCACCACCAGGCCGTCGGCGTTGAGGGCGGTGTCGAAGTCGGGCGTCACGGTCACGTCGGCGCCCACCCTGGCCAGCGCCCGCTCAGCCGAGCGCAGGTTGCCCGAGCCGTAGTCGAGGATGACGATGTTCTTCTTCACCACCACAGCACTCCCGCCGTGATCGCCATCGCCGCGCCCAGCGCGCAGACGGCCGCACCGATCTTGAGTCCCTGCCTGAACAGGGAGAACACGCCGCCGATGAGGAACAGCCCGATGAACACCATCACGCCGGCGATGAGGTTGTCGGTCATAGGACGCCCTTGGTGCTCGGCACGCCCGTGGCGCGCGGGTCGAGCTCGGACGCCTCGCGCAGCGCCCTGGCCAGCGCCTTGAACTGGGCCTCCACGATGTGGTGGGCGTTGCGCCCGTACGGGACGTGGACGTGCAGGCAGATCGCGGCCTGCGCGACCAGCGACTCCAGGATGTGGCGCGTCATCGTCGTGTCGTAGTCGTGGCCGATCATCGGCGCCATGCCCTCGGGCTCGGAGTGCACGAGGTATGGTCGCCCGGACAGGTCGACGGTGACCTGGGCCAGCGACTCGTCCAGCGGGCACGACGCGCTGCCGAACCTCCTGATGCCCGACTTGTCGCCCAAGGCCTCACGGAACGCCGCGCCCAGCGCGAGCGCGGTGTCCTCGATCGTGTGGTGGGAGTCGATGTGCAGGTCGCCCTCGGTCTTGACCGTCAGGTCGAACAGCCCGTGCTTGCCGAGCTGGGCCAGCATGTGGTCGAAGAACCCGACCCCGGTCGCGACCTCGACCCGGCCGGTGCCGTCGAGGCCGACCTCCACCAGGACCGAGGTCTCCTTCGTAACGCGCTCGACGCGGCCTACGCGACTCACAGGACTCCTTCCAACGCGGCCCGGAAAGCCGCCATCTCCTCGCCGGTGCCGATCGACACACGCAGCCATTCTGGCGGACCCACCTCGCGGATGAGCACGCCGCGCTCCAGCAGCCCCTCCCACACCGCGTGCCGGTCGGGGAAGCGCCCGAACAGCACGAAGTTAGCGTCGGAGTCGGCCACGGCCAGGCCCTTGGAGCGCAGCCACGCGACCGTGTCGTCGCGCTCGCGCCGCAGCATGTCGACCGAACCCAGCAGTTCGGCGCGGTGCCGCAGCGCCACGCGCGCGGCCGCCTGGGTGAGCGTCGACAGGTGGTACGGCAGCCGCACCAGCAGCAGCGCCTCCACCACGGCCGGGTGGGCGGCCAGGTAGCCGAGCCGGGTGCCCGCCATGGCGAACGCCTTGGACATCGTCCTGGTGACGATCAGCCTCGGGTGGGCGGGCAGCAGGGTGAGCGCCGACGGCGTGCCCTCTCGGGCGAACTCGGCGTAGGCCTCGTCCACCACGACCATGCCCTTGGCCGCCGCCAGCACGGCCTTAATCGTCTCGAGCGGCTGGGCGGTGCCCGTCGGGTTGTTGGGCGAGGCCAGGAACACGATGTCGGGCTGGTGCTCCTCGATCGCCGCCGTCGCCTTGCCGGGGTCGATCGAGAAGTCGTCCTCGCGGCTGGCGGAGATCCACTCGGTGCTGGTGCCGCTGGTGATGATCGGGTGCATCGAGTACGACGGCTCGAACCCGATCGCCGTGCGCCCGTGGCCGCCGAAGGCCTGCAGGATCTGCTGGAGCACCTCGTTGGAGCCGTTGGCGGCCCACACCTGCTCGGTGCTCAGCCCGTGGCCGAGGTAGCCGGCCAGGTCGGCGCGCAGGGCCGTGGCGTCCCTGTCGGGGTAGCGGTTGAGCTCGCCGGCGCTCGCCCTGACCGCCTCGGCCAGGTCGGCGACCAGCTCGGGCGAGGGCGGGTAGGGGTTTTCGTTGGTGTTGAGCCTGACGGGGACGTCGATCTGGGGCGCGCCGTACGGCGACTTACCCCGGAGGTCGTCTCGGATGGGCAGGTCGTCGAGGTTCACGCGGTCTCCGTGGGAACTTGCCAGTCGAATCGGGCACGGATGGCGGCGCCGTGGGCCGGAAGGTCTTCGGCGTCGGCCAGGACCGACACATGGGCCGCCGCGCCCGCGAGCGCCTCGCGGGTGTAGTCGACGACGTGGATGCCACGCAGGAACGACTGCACCGACAGGCCGCTGGAGTGGCAGGCGCAGCCGCCGGTGGGCAGCACGTGGTTGGAGCCGGCGAGGTAGTCGCCGAGCGACACCGGCGCGTACGTGCCCACGAAGATCGCCCCGGCATTCCGGATTTTTCCGGCTATCTCCGCCGCGTTCGCGGTGTGGATCTCCAGGTGTTCGGCCGCGTAGGCGTCCACGACCTTGATGCCGTCGTCGATGGAGTCGACCAGCACGATGCCCGACTGCCTGCCGCTCAGCGCCTCGGCGATGCGCTCGGAGTGCTTGGTCGCCGACACCTGGCCCGGCAGCTCCTTCTCGACCGCGTCGGCCAGCTCGACGCTGGTGGTGACCAGCACGGCGGCGGCGATCGTGTCGTGCTCGGCCTGGCTGATCAGGTCGGCGGCCACGTGGACCGGGTCGGCCGTCTCGTCGGCCAGGATGGCGATCTCGGTCGGGCCCGCCTCGGAGTCGATGCCGATGCGGCCCTTGAGCAGCCGCTTGGCCGCCACCACCCAGATGTTGCCGGGACCGGTCACCATCGTGGCGGGCGGGCACTCCTCCGTGCCGTAGGCGAACATGGCCACCGCCTGCGCCCCGCCCACCGAGTAGACCTCGTCCACGCCGAGCAGCGCGCACGCGGCCAGGATCGTGGGGTGCGGCAGCCCGCCGTACGCCTGCTGTGCCGGGCTGGTCACGGCCAGCGAGCCGACGCCGGCCTCCTGAGCGGGCACGACGTTCATCACGACGCTGGACGGATAGACCGCGCGGCCGCCGGGCACGTACAGGCCCACGCGCTCGACCGGCACCCACCGCTCGGTCACGGTGCCGCCGGGCACGACCTGGGTGGTGACGTCGGCGCGCCGCTGGTCGTGGTGGACCAGCCTGGCCCGCCTGATCGACTCTTCCAGCGCGGCCCGCACCTTGGGGTCGAGCTCGCTCAGCGCTCGCTCGATCGCCTCGGCGGGGACGCGGGTGGTGGCGATCTCGACACCGTCGAACCTGGCGGTCAGCTCCCGTACGGCTGCCGCCCCGCGATGGCGCACGTCGTCGCAGATGGACCGCACCTTCTCCAGGGCGGCCTCGACGTCGAGCTCGGCGCGGGGCAGCACGTCGCGCAGGTTCTCCGGCAGAGAACCGCGCATGTCGATACGGGAAATCACCCGTACAGTCTACGGAGTCCGCCCGCTGAATCAGGTTCTGTCCACCATCCGGGACGCCCGCCGCCGGGTTCCAGGCCGGAGTACGGCGAGTCACATATGGGGCGGCCGTGGGCGGCGCTCGCCGACGTCGCGCCCACGGCCGCCGC
>NZ_JBFAMX010000360.1:0-10303 GCF_040659615.1 Nonomuraea sp. NPDC049784 | reverse complement strand
GCGGTCTGAGCCCGTCCGGTCAGCGCGTGTCTCCGGGGATGATCAGGCCGCTCTCGTACGCGGCGATCACCGCCTGGGCCCGGTCGCGCAGTCCCAGCTTGGTCAGCACGTTGCTGACGTGCGTCTTCACCGTGTGCTCGCTGACCACCATGGCCTGCGCGATCTCGGCGTTGGACAGGCCGCGGGCGATCATCAGCAGCGTCTCCTGCTCGCGCGCCGTGAGCACGGCCAGCCGGTCGGACGGCGGCGCGGCGGGCCGGGCGGGCGCTCTGGAGGTGAACTCGGCGATCAGCTTCGTGGTCACCGACGGCGCGAGCAGCGACTCGCCGGCCGCCACCACCCGCACGGCGTGGACGAGGTCGTCGCGGCGGACGTCCTTGAGCAGGAACCCGCTGGCCCCCGCGCGCAGCGCGTCGTAGACGTAGTCGTCCACATCGAACGTGGTCAGCATGAGGACGCGGCAGGCGCTCTCGGCGCACACGATCCTGGCCGCCTCGATGCCGTCCATGACGGGCATGCGGATGTCGAGCAGGAGCAGGTCGGGACGATGCTCGCGGACGGCTGCGACGGCCTGCGCGCCGTCGCCCGCCTCGGCGACGACCTCGAAGTCCGGCTGGGCGTCGAGGATCATGCTGAATCCGGCGCGTACGAGCTCCTGGTCGTCGGCGACCACGATGCGCACGGTCACGCCGCCACCGCCCGGCCGGTCACGGGGAGCCGTACGAGGACCCGGAAGCCCGGCCCGTCGGTGCGCCGGCCGACGACGGCGGTGCCGCCGCAGGCCGCGGCCCGCTCGCGGATGCCGATCAGGCCGTTGCCGCCCGGGGGCAGCGAGGACGCGGAGCCGTCGCCGTCGTCGGTGATGTCGATCATGAGGGTGTCGTCCTGCCAGGCGAGTCTGATGTCGGCGCGGGTCGCGCCCGCGTGTTTGACGATGTTGGTGAGGGCTTCCTGGGCGATCCGGTACGCGGCGACCTCCGCGTCGGGAGGCAGCGGCCCCGGCTCGCCGGAGGTGGAGTATGTCACGTGGAGCCCGGCGGCCCTGACCTGGTCGGCCAGGTCAGGGACCGCGGCGATCGTCGGCTGCGGCGCTCGTGGGCCCTCCTCCTCCTTGAGTACGTTGAGGAGGCGCCGGAGCTGGACCATGGCGTCGCGGCCCGCCGCGGCGATCGCGTCGAAGGCGGCCTCCGCCCTGGCCGGGTCCTTCCTGACCACCACCGGTCCCGCCTCGGCCTGCACCACCATGAGGCTGACCGCGTGGGCCAGGATGTCGTGCATGTCGCGGGCGATCCTGGCCCGCTCGCGCTCGGCGGCCCGCTCGGCCTCGGCCTGGCGTTCGCGGGCCAGCTGGGCGGCCCGCTCCTCCAGCGCGGCGGCGTGGGCGCGGGAGACGGCGGCGGCCCGGCCGATGGCGTACGCGGCGACGAAGAGCACGACGCCGCGCATCGCGGTCTCGGACGAGCCGACCAGGAGCAGGCCGCCGCCGACCGCGACGACGATCATGATCAGTCTCGGCCATCTGGCCGAGTAGACGGCCACGGTGTAGACCCCTATCAGCCCGCCGTACCAGATGGGCTGGGCGGCCACCTCGTCCACGAGGTCGTAGCACGCGGTCGCGCAGAGGCTGACCAGCAGGACGGCCACGGGCGCGCGCCGCCGCCAGACCAGCGGCACCGTGGCGGCGACCACCACGACGTACCCCCACCAGTGCCAGGGCCCGCCGCTGGGGTTGTCGCGGGTCAGGAGCGGCCACAACTGCACGACCAGCACCAGGCTCGCGAGCGCGGCGTCCTGCCAGATCGGCGGCAGCGAGCTCGACCACCGCCGGACCGGGGCCAGGAACCTTAGATCGGACACAAGGCCCAATCCTGCCTTCCCCGTCACGCGAGGGCGGCGGCGGGCCTGGGCGCGGCGGCCGCCGTACGGGCAAGCGGGATGAAGGAGACGAGCAGGCAGAGGGAGCCGAGCGGGATGAGGTCCTTGTCGATGAACGGCAGGACGAGGTCGGCCAGCACCAGGACGGGCGTCCACGCCTTGACCCGGCGCATGGCCGCGAGCTGCCCGACAAGGGCCAGCTGGCCGAGGTAGAAGAGGATCGGCCCGCCGCCGTAAACCGCGAACGGCACCCCGGGAACGCTCTTGACCTGCTCGAACAGGACGCTCATGCCCGCGTGGTCGGCGGCCAGGAACCCGACCGCGATGTCGATGCCGAACTGCGCGAGCAGCGCAACGACGCCGGCGGTCCCGGCCACCGCGCTCACGGTGGACAAGGCGTTTCCGCCCGCCATCCGCCGCATCTGCCAGAAGATGTGGACGAACAGGACGAGCGCCGCCATGAACGCGAGATGCCCGCTGGTCCAGGCGAGGCCGGGCCCGCGGCTGCCGTCGAGGCCGTCGAGGATGCGGATCACGCCGTAGCCGAACACGAGGACGGGCGCGGCGATGAATGCGAAGCGAGAGTTCATGGCGGAAATCCTCCGGCTCGCCAGGGGTGGCGGACATCGCCGGTAGGGGCGATTCCGGCACTCACTCCTGAGAGTGAGTACGAATCGGTCTTATGACCTAGAATCCGACGAATGTCCCCCGCCCCCGCCCGGCTGGCCTGGCTGGACGCCCTGCGGGGGCCGGCCGCGCTGGCCGTCACCATGCACCACGCCGGCTGGACCTTCATCCCGGCCGTCTGGGCGGAAGTGGACCGCCGGATCGACCTCGGCACGTGGGGCGTCTTCGTGTTCTTCCTGGTCAGCGGGTACATCATCCCCGCCTCCCTGGAACGGCGCGGCGACCTGCGCGCCTTCTGGACCGGCCGGGCCTTCCGCCTCCTCCCGCTGCTGCTCGCCGCCTGCGGCCTGGCGCTCGTCCTCGCTCTCGCGGGCGTGTTCCCCCTCGAGCCGACGCTCGGCGAGCGACCCCTGCCCGTGGTCGCGCTCGGCAACGTGACGATGTTGCAGGAGCTGGTCAACCTGCCCGCCGTCGTCAACGTGACGTGGACGCTCTCGTACGAGATGGCGTTCTACCTGATGAGCGTCGCGCTGTTCGCGACGCGGCAGGCACACAGGTCGGCGGGGATCGCCATAGCGCTGGCGCTGCCGGCCGTGCCCCTGGGCCTGCTGATGCCGGGGGCGACGATCGGCGGCCGGGCCGACCTGGCCGCCGTGCTGTTCTGCCTCGCGGTCGTCGCGGCCATCGCGGTGACCGTGCTGGGGCACGGCAGGACGCGTACGATCGCCGCGACCGCAGGCGGTCTCCTCGGGCTCGCGCTGGTGGTCCTGGGCAGCCGGGCCGGCACCTGGCAGGGTGTGATCATCCTGGCCACGATGTTCGCGGGAACGGCGGTGTACCGGGCCGAGCAGGGAACGATCTCCTGGCGCACGGCCGCGGTCGCGGTGGCGGTGGTGCTGGGGTGCGGGATCCCCGCCAAGGACGATCCCGCCTGGGCGACGGCGATCGTGCTGGCGTACGGCGCCTTCGCGCTGGCGTTCGCGCTGCGCCGGCGGGCTTTCCCGGGCTGGCTGACGCGGCTCGGCGTGATCAGCTTCTCCCTCTACCTGCTGCACCCGATCCTGCTGCACGTGATCCCGCACCTGGCGCTGTACTTCCTGGCCCTGATCCCGCTCAGCCTCCTCACCTACCACCTGATCGAGGCCCCGGCCCAGCGCCTCGGCAAGCGCCTGATCCTCCGCGCCACCGAGCGCCGATGACGCCGCCTCACCTGCGGATCTTCGGCACCGCCTGATCGCGGCGGGCCGCCTCCAGCTTGACCCGCTTCCGCAGCTCCTTCCCCTGCCGCATGAACGACCGGGCGCGCTCCCGGTTGCTGCCGGACAGGCTCCAGTCGTTGAGCGCCCGCTCCACCTCGACCTCCAGCCGGTCGCCCGCCCCGCTCCCCCATCCCACCAGCACGACGTGCTCGTGCCCCTCGGTCTCCGAATACGTGTGGAACGTCAGGCACACCGGCCCCGCCGCGGCCGTCACCCCGGCGGGCAGCCGCAGGTCGAAGCCGTGTTCGGTGCGGACGGCCGACCGGGCGCGCACCGGCAGCGGATGCCCGTCGGCCACCATCGACACGACCGGGGCGCCGAGGCGCAGCGCCCGATCGGCGTAGGGCCGCCAGTCCGCCGGCGGGATCGATCGGCTCGGCAGCCGCGGCCCCGACGGCGCCAGATCGGACCTGGGGAACGTCGTCTCGCCCGGGCAGGTCCAGGTGCGGGGCGCGCGGGAAAGGTCGCCCTCCGGCCACCAGGTGACGCACTCAGGGGTCACCTCGACGTAGATGCGGGCGAAGTACCACGTGAGCCGCTTGATCAGAAACCAGGGCAGGCCGGCGAACGCGGCCGGCTGCTTGGCCATCGACTCGCGTACGTACCGGTCGGTGTTGCCCTGCAGGTCGGCGTCGCGCACGGCGGCCCGGCCCTGGACGAGTACCACGGGCGGCCGGTCGAGGCCGCTGTCCGTGGGGTCGGAGTACAGCAGCGCCACGCGCGGGTCCCGGCGGGCGCGCTCGGCCTTGTCGGGGTAGGACAGGCCGGTCGTGACGTCGAGCGTCCCGTCGCTGCCGGCGTAGGGCGTGACCGGCCAGGTGACCGGGCGGCCGTCGCGGGTGAGCGAGGCGTACTCGCACACGAGCGAGCGTTCCAGCACCTGCCGGACCTCCGCGGGCACGGCGACGAGCGTCGGTGAACGTCCTTCTGTGATCATCGGGTTTCTCCCTTTCAGCCTCCGGGAGACAGCGTGCGGCACGCCCCTTCTCAACGGCTTGGGAAGCGCTTGGCGGGCTCTTGGGCCCCAGTACAGGCGCGCCCTGTTGGTGTGGCTATGAGATGCAATGGGTACGTTGTCAACTACTTTCAGTGATTGACCCGCTACGTACTGCCGTCATAGGCGCGGCCTCCGAAAGAGGGCGGATCCAGATGAGAGTCGTCGTTGATCTCACCCGCTGCGAAGGGTACGGGCAGTGCGCCTTCCTCGCGCCGAACGTCTTCACGATGCACCACTCCGAAGCCCTGATGTACGCGCTCCATCCGGACGACGCCGAGCGTGAGCGGGTCCTGCGGGCCGCGGCGGCCTGCCCGGTCCAGGCCCTGGTGGTCGACCAGATGTACTCGCTGGGCAGGCCGGCGAAGGCCGTCCCGGCCACGGCAGGAGACGGGAAGAGACGCGCGCGGGTCGATCGCATCGTCATCGTCGGCGCCTCGCTGGCGGGCCTGCGGGCGGCGGCGACGCTCCGCAGGGAGGGGTACACCGGATCGCTGACCCTGATCAGCGCGGAGCCGCACGAGCCGTATGACCGGCCGCCGCTGTCCAAGCAGGTCCTGACCGGGCAGGTGGCCGCCGAAGACACCGCGCTGCCCCGGCGTATCGAGGTCGAGGCCGAATGGCTGCTGGGACAGAGAGCGACCAGGCTCGACCTGGCCGCCCAGCAGGTGCTCCTCGCAGACGGCCGGAAGGTTGACTTCGACCGCCTGCTGATCGCGACGGGGGCGCGGGCCCGGCCCTGGCCGAACGAGGCGGAGGCGGCCCTGGACGGGGTGTTCGTCCTGCGTACCAATGACGACGCGGCCCGGCTGCGGCGGCGGCTGGCCGAGCGCCCCGGGCGGGTGCTGATCATCGGCGCCGGCTTCACCGGATCGGAGGTCGCGTCCGTCTGCCGTGAGCTGGGCCTGGACGTCACCGTCGCCGAGCGCGGCCCGGCGCCGCTGGCGAGCGCGCTGGGCAGGACGATCGGCGCGATCGCGGCGGACCTGCAGCGGGATCACGGCGTGGACCTGCGCTGCGGCGTCACCGTCACGGCACTCGAGGGAGACGGGGACGGGCGTCTGCGCCGGGCACGGCTGTCCGACGGAACCACGCTCGATGTCGAGGTGGCGGTGGCCGCGCTGGGCGCGGAGCGCAATGTCGAATGGCTGGAGGACTCCGGGCTGGCCGCCGGAGTGTGGGGCGTCGCATGTGACGCGGGCTGCCGCGCCTTCGACATCAACGGCCTGGTCACCGAGAACATCTTCGTCGCCGGCGACGTGGCGCGCTTCCCGCACCCGGTGTACGAGTACCAGTTCCTGGCGCTCGAGCACTGGGGCAACGCGGTCACCCAGGCCCAGGTCGCGGCGCACAACATGATCAGCGCGGAGAGCGCCCGCTGGCCGCACCTGTCCCTGCCGGTCTTCTGGTCCGCCCAGTTCGGCGTCAACATCAAGTCCGTCGGGGTGCCCACGTTCGCGGACGAGGTCGTCATCGCCCAGGGCTCGGTCGCCGAGCGCCGGTTCGTCGCCGTCTACGGTCACCGGGGCCGCATCACGGCCGCGGTCGCCTTCGACCAGGCGATGTGGCTCGACTTCTACCAGGCGCAGATCGAGCAGGCCGCCCCGTTCCCGCCCGGCCCCGGCATGGTCGGCAGGCCCTCCCACACGCAGGTGATGCTGGCGGACGTGCCGGAGCGGATGTCCCCCGCCCACGGCGCGACCGTGGTGGTGACCGGCCACAACCCAGACGAGCGTCGCGTGACCTTGGTACGGCGACGCTGACGACACCGCAGACCGTCCGGAAGGGGCCATCGTCATGACGGAAGCAAACATTTACGAACAGATCCTCGACTACTCCAACCGCGCCGATCCGTACCCGCTGTACGCGGAACTCCGCAAGACGCCGGTGGCGCGGCAGGAGGACGGCACGTACGTGGTCAGCGGCTACCGGGAGATCGTGGCGCTGCTGCACGACCCGCGCGTCAGCTCGGACCCGCGCAACATTCCGGAGATCGCCGCCGCCGACGCCGCGGCCGAGGAGACTCCGGAGCTCCCGGCCTCCTTCATCAGGCACGATCCGCCGGACCACGACCGGCTCCGCGCCATGGTGATGCGGCACTTCGGGCCGCCCCGCTCCCCCGGCCGGGTGGACGGCATGACACCCCGGATCATGGAGATCATCACCGGCCTGATCGACAACTTCGCCGGGAAGTCCCGGGTCGACATCGTCGATGACTTCGCCTATCCGATGCCGGTCACGGTGATCTGCGAGCTGCTCGGGGTTCCCCGCGAAGACGAGCCCCTCTTCCATCGATGGTCTCAGGCCATCATCGAGACCGCCGATCCGACGACCGGCTCCATCGTCGAGCGGGACCGCCGGAGCACCCAGATCAGGGCCGAACTGGCCGAGTACCTGAACGGGCTGGTGGACGTCCACCGGCAGCAGCCGGGCGACGACCTGATCTCCGCCCTCGTCACCGACCCGGGCATCGACATGTCGCGGGGCGACCTCCTGACGACCGCCGTGACGCTGCTCGTCGCCGGCCACGAGACCACCGTCAACCTCATCACCAACGGCGTGCTCACCCTCCTCCGCCACCCCGACGTGCTGGAACGGCTGCGCCACGAACCCGACCTGATCATCGGCACGGTCGAGGAGTTGCTGCGCTACGAACCACCTGTACAGCTGATCAGCCTCCGGCGGTCCGCCCTCGCCGACATCGACATCGCCGGCACGACCATCCCCAAAGGCTCGGTCATCAGCCTGGCGCTCGCCGCCGGCAACCGCGACGCCGCCCGTTTCCGCGACCCCGACCGCTTCGACCCCGACCGGGAGGACAACCAGCACCTCGGGTTCGGCAGCGGCATCCACTACTGCTTCGGCGCTCCACTCGCCCGCCTGGAGACTCAGCTCGCGCTGCGCGAAATCGCCCGCCGGCTCGTCAACCCTCGCCTCGTCAGCGACCCGCCCCCGTACCGGCCCAACCCGGGCCTGCGCGGGCCGCGCCATCTCGCCGTCGAGTTCGACGACATCATCCCGGCATAACGGCATCCTGCCGGGTCGACGGCCTGTTCCCCCCGCAATGGAAGCCATCCATGCGGCCTGCCTCAGTCATCTGACAGGAGGTAAGTAGATTTTTTACTTATGTCTGTCATTTTACACTTTTAGGCATCTAAACTTCGTGGATGCGTTATGTCCCTTTTGCCCTGATTGTCGCTGCGTCGATCGCATGCACCGCGACGCCCGCAGCGGCCATCACAAACGGCTCCGCCGACGGTGACACGCACCCCGAAGTAGGGGCTCTCGTCGACGGGAAGCAGTATGAGGACGGCACGTGGACTTACTGCACCGGCACGCTCATCTCGCCGACCGTCTTCCTGACCGCCGCCCACTGCGGGGAAGGCAAGACGAAGACAGCCCGGGTCACCTTCGCCGGCCAGTACAAGCCGGGGTCCACGGTCTACACCGGCCGCTACATACCGGACCCGCGGTACAACGGGAAGTCCAGCAACCACGACATGGCCGTCGTGGTATTCAAGACGCCCATCCCGGGCATCAAGCCGGCCCAGCTGCCGACCGCAGGGCTACTCGACCAGCTCAAGGCCGACAAATCCCTGGAGTCCGCACGCTTCACTCCAGTCGGATACGGCTCACTGGACCCGGTGAAGAAGGGACACCACCAGCAGTTCAAGTACACCGACACGCGCCGCCAGTCCTCCATTTCCTTCAAGGATCTGTCGCGCAGGTGGCTCGACCTGTCCTTGTCCTCCTGGAGCGACGGCAGCACCTGCTTCGGCGACTCGGGCGGCCCGAACTTCCTGGGAGGGCCCGAATCGCACCTCCTCGTGGCCACCACCATCAGCGGGGCCGACAACGCCTGCAAGAAGACCAACTACGACTACCGCCTGGACAGCGCCACGGCCCGGCACTTCCTCGGCAAGTACGTCACCCTTCCCTGACCCGCGCGCGCCCGGTGCTCACCCCGTCTGCATAGGTGAGCCAGGCGATTCCGCACTGTCCGGGCTCGCGCCGACGGCGGGGCGCTGCGCCGCGACAGGGTCGGTCCTGGGTTGCGGCGCCTGATCGATGAGCGTCTGGATCGCCGTCCTGCGCCTCTCGATGCCCGCCCCGTCGATGCTGATCCGCCGCCTGCTCCGGCTCTTCTCATCGGCCACGGTCGGGAGCGTACTGATCCGGAAACCAAGGGCGGGTCACGAGCCGGCCCGCTTTCCCCCCGGCACGCCGGGCTTACTCGATGACCAGGTTGACCGGGATGTTGCCCCGGGTGGCGTTGGAGTACGGGCACACCTGGTGGGTGGCCTCGACGAGCTCGCGGGCCGCCTCCGGCGAGATGCTGTCGGGCAGCTCCACCCGCAGCGTGGCGTCGAGCTGGAATCCGCCCTTGCCGTTGGGCGAGAGGCCGATCTCGGCCGTGACCGCCGCGTCCGAGACGTCGAGACTCTTGCTCGAGGCCACCAGCCGCATCGCCGAGGCGAAGCAGGCGGCGTAACCGGCGGCGAAGAGCTGCTCGGGGTTGGTGCCCTCACCGTCGCCGCCGAGCTCCTTCTGCATGGCCAGCTTGACGTCCAGCCTGCCGTCCGAGGAGACCGCGCGGCTGTCACGCCCGGCTGAGGTCGCGATGGCGGTGTAGATGCTCATGTCCGTTGCCCCTTTGCTATAGACAGACCTGTCTGTCTGCCGACAAGCATCAGCGTAGACAGGTCTGTCTGGTACCGTCAACTCGTGAGCGCAGAAACGCTGGAAGGCCGTCGCCCGACCCCGGCGCGCACCCGGGTCCTCGAGACCGCCACGCGCCTGTTCTACGCGGAGGGCGTCCACACGGTCGGGATCGACCGGATCATCGCCGAGGCGGACGTCGCCAAGGCGACCTTCTACCACCACTTCCCGAGCAAGGACGACCTCGTGCGCGCCTACGTGGCCGAGCAGAGCTCGCTACAGCGCGCCCTGGTCGCCACGATGCCCGCCGGCTCGCCGCGCGAGAGGCTCCAGGCCATCTTCGCCTACATGTGCGATTTCGGCGCCGGCCCCGGCTATCGCGGTTGTCCTTTCGTCAACACGGCGGCCGAATATCCCGATCCGGCCCATCCCGTACGGCAGGCCATCGCCGAGCACCGGCGCTGGAACCGCGACCTGTACCGCGACCTGCTGGCCGCCGACGGCCACCCCGACGCGGAGCGGACCGCCGACATCCTCCTGCTGCTGCGGGACGGGCTCGTGGTCGGCTTCGACCTCGACGATCCGGACACGGTCCGCGCCGCCATCCACGAAGCCCTCACCAGGGTGCTCGGATGAGCCGTACCCAGTCGAAAGTGCTCAGTCGAAGGTCTCGTGCACGGTCTCCGGGACGTCGTCGTCCAGCTCGATACGCACCCGATCGATCGTGCCCGTGAAAGGGAAGCCGCGCGGGTAGTCCCAGCTCACCGGCGACAGCGCGTCGCGGCCCAGCACCAGGCCCTGCCAGCCGATCATGTACCGGGCGGTCGTGAGCGGCACCTTCCCGCCGGCGGGGCGGCCGTCGACGGCCAGCGCGGCGACGCCCTGGCCG
>NZ_JBFAMX010000359.1:0-10356 GCF_040659615.1 Nonomuraea sp. NPDC049784 | reverse complement strand
GCGAGCACCTGCCGGAGTGGACGTTCACGGTGCCGCGCGGCGGCGGCACCCTGTGGTTGCGCTTGGACGGCACCGGCGCCACCCCGCTCGCGGAGGCGGCCGCCCATCACGGGGTACGCCTCGCGCCCGGCCCCTGGTTCGGCCTGGAGGGCACCCTGGAGAACTACCTCCGCCTGCCCTTCACTCAGCCGCCCCAGGTGCTGACGGACGTGGTTACCCGCATCCGCGCCGCCCGCGACCACGGCCCCACCGGCACCCCGCACGCGTCGGAGGCGCTCATCGCGATGGTGTGAATCGTTGATGGATCAAGGCCCCGCTGGTCGTGGTGCCTTATCGCGCGGCCTCGTGCCAGGTCTCCCTGGCGTGCATCAGCTCGGCCAGGTGCCGTCTCGACCACTCGCAGCCCGCGTTCATGGGTTCGAGGAGGCTGCGGCCGAGCTCGGTCAGCTCGTACTCGACGCGCGGCGGGATCTCCTCGTACGCGGTGCGTGTGAGCAGGCCGTCGCGTTCCATGGCGCGCAGGGATTCGGTGAGCACCTTCGGGGTGATGCCGCGCAGCGTCGTCTGGAGCTCGTTGAAGCGCCGCGGGGCCGACTCCAGGCAGCGGATGATCTTCGCGGTCCACTTGTCGCCGACGCGGATGGGCGCGGCTACCGGTGGGCATCCGGCGAACATGTCCGGATCGAGCGGCTCGGCCATTCCGACATCGTAGGCGCAAAATCCGCTACCTGCGGTGGACTGCTGGGACGCGGTCCACCGGAGTAACTATCGTTGCGGAAAGCGACATCTCACCCTTTACCGTCGGCGCGTGACCGGGAAGTCCGGCCACACGAACGGAGTGTGGCGAGAGTGAGCAAGATCGTGGTCTTCGGCGCCGGCGGGCGGGCCGGGAGGCGGGTGGTCGCGGAGGCGGCCGGGCGCGGGCACGAGGTGACGGCCGGGGTGCGGCTCGTGGACACGCCGGACTCTCCGGCCGACGCCCGGGCGTTCTCGCTGGGGCACGCGGCGGAGCTGGAGGTGTTCGAGGGGGCGGAGCTCGACTGGGTGGTGCTCGCGCCGCCGCCCGTGTTCCTCGACGACTCGGCGTCCAGGACGGGGCGGTACCGGATCGGCGGTGGGCAGGTGCCGGCGCTGGAGCCGCCGCTGTCGTTCGCCGACCTGGCGGTGGCTGTGGTGGACGAAGTCGAGCGGCCCAGGCATCACCGCGTCCAGGTCGCCGTCTCCTACCAGCCTGGCGCCGGGGCCCGACCCTGAAGGGTCACGCACTGTGGCTTCGAGCACGCCGGTCAGAATTTCGGTTCCCGACCGAGGCCCCCGGGCAGCCCGTTCCAACCCCCGGGAGCGGTAATGGAGGACGGCGGCGGCCAAAGCGCCTGAGGAGATCCCCGACGCCGAGAATGAGCAGTTGGTCCAGCGGGTGTGCGCGGTCGATGTGGCCAAGGACGCGGGCAAGGTGTGCGTGCGGGTGCCGGCCGCGAAGAGGGCTCACGCATGAAAAACGCCCGGCCACAGAGCGGCCGGGCGATTCTCAGGGTGGTCAGTGGCGGCGGCCGATGACCTTGACCCAGTCCTTGCCCTCCGCCGGCGAGAGCCAGCGGGAGCCGTCGAAGACCGCGCGGAACGTGCCGGACGTGCGGGCGGGCACCCTCGTCGAGAAGTAGCCCTTGCTGCTGGTCCTGATCGTGTCCACGTACTCCCAGCGGCCGCTGCCGTCGGGCTGGAAGAGGATCACGATCCGCTTCCAGGACAGGCGGTGCCAGCGCTCCTGGTCCTTGCAGGTGTCCGCGTGGAGGACGGAGACGAAGCCACTGATGTAGTCCTCGTCGCACTCCACGGAGAGCTTGCCCTCGAGGTTGATGGGCCGGCCCCGCCATGCGGGCTCAGGGTTCGCGTCGAACTGCAGGCTGGTGTAGCCCGCGACATCCGGGTCCAGACCCGGGTCCGGGTCCGCGAGGGCCGGCGAGGCGGCGGTGGCCACCATCGTCGCGCCCAGGGCGGCAGCCGCCAGGCCGGCGGCTAGACGTCGCATCTTCAAATCGAAATTCCTTCCCCGTCTGAACGCGCCCCGAATCGGGGCACGTCATCGCCAATGACGCGTAAGGGTAAGGAAAAGTTGCGGTAAAGTTGATCACAATTCCGCAACGACGGTTTAAGGCCACACCAAGAGTCATATTTCGGTTATTGCGTAATTTGTTGGGACTTAGAGCTGTCTGGTGCGTAGTGTCCTGTTCCGGGGTAATGGACGCGCCAGAAGCCGCCCGTGCGGCCCGAGATCGTCGTCTCGAAGGCCCCGGAGGCGTCCGTGGTCGCCTGCCCCGCCTCGTCCCAGGCGGTGGACTCATCGGGGCGCCACAGGATCTCCAGCGGCTGCTTGGCGAACGGTCCGTATCCGGTGTAGCCGCGCGGATCCACCCGCCTCAGCGAGCCGCTCAGCCGTACCGCGCCGGAGCGCCCGGCCTTCTCCGCCATCACCGAGGAGAGTCTCGTGGCGCGCCTGAGCTGGAACGACGCGTATTCGGTGACCGTCGCGCCGCGCGGTCCCTTGGCGGTGGCGGTGATCGTCCAGGTGCCGGTCGGGTAGTAGCGGTTCAGCCGCTTGTCGGGCAGGAAGCGCCAGGTCTCCCAGCCGTCGGCCACGCGTGCCGTCTTGAGGGGCCCCGTAGCCTGCCCCGCCACCTGTGCGAGCGCGGGAGCCACGGGCCGGACCCCCACGTTGATCGCGCGCTGGGCCCCCGTGTCAGGGGCGGACGGGATCTCCGCGCTGGGCGTGAGTACGACGGACCGGGTCACGCTCGGGCTGGGGGTCGGGGATGGCGCCGGTGGCTTGTCGAGAGACTCGTCGTCCGGCTTGCCATCGAGTACGGGTCGGGGCGGGGCGCCGGGCTCGACCTTGACGGAGACGCCGTCCTTGCCCCGCGTCCCCTTGGCGACCACGTCGATCACCAGGCGGATGGAGTCGTACGCCCCCACCACGGGCTCCTCGGGACGTACCGTGATGGCGCGGATGGCGAGCTCGGGCTCGGTCTCGGGCGGGGACGCGGGCATGGAGAGCGGCCCCGCCGCGAGCGAGGCGACAAGAAGGGTTCTGATCATGATCGAGACGGTAGGAACCATCCGGTAATGACCAGGACCTCGACACACGCCACGAATGGCAAAGCCGGGATCAGACCTCGCTACCTGTGGTGATCCGCTGAACGCGGATCACCGTAGAGCCCCTCGATGATGTCGGCGTACTTGGCGTGGATGATCCGCCGCTTGAGCTTCAGGCTCGGCGTGAGCTCCTCCGTCTCGGCCGTCCACTCGGTGCCCAGCAGGGCCCACTTCTTCACCTGCTGCACCCTGGCCAGCTTGGCGTTGGCGGCCTCGACCGCGGCCTCCACCTCCTTGAGCACCTCCGCGTGCTCGGCCAGCTCCGCGAGCGAGCCGAAGGCGATGCCGCGCGCCTGCGCCCAGCCCGGTGCCACCTCCCCGTCCAGCGTCAGCACGGCCACCGGATGCGGCCGGTTGTCGCCGTACGCGAGGGCCTGGCCGATGAGCATGTGCTCCTTGAGGTGGTTCTCGATCTCGGCGGGGGAGATGTTCTCGCCGCCCGAGGTGATGATCAGCTCCTTCTTGCGGTCGATCACCCGGCAGAAACCGTCCTCGTCGACCGTGCCGATGTCGCCGGTGTGCAGCCAGCCGTCGGCGTCGACGAGGTCAGCGGAGGCCTCGAGGCGGTTGAGGTAGCCGCGGGTGTTGAGCGGGCTGCGGGTGAGGATCTCGCCGTCCTCGGCGATGCGGATCTCGACGCCCGGCTCGGCCCTGCCGACCGTCCCCAGGCGGTAGCAGGAGGGGCCGTTGCCGGTGAACGCCCCGGTCGTCTCCGTCATGCCGTACACGTCGATGACCTTGAGCCCAAGTCCGGCGAAGAAGTGCTGCACCTCGGCGGGCAGCGGCGCGGCGCCGGTGGCGGTCCACTCGGCGCGGTCGAAGCCGATCATGCCGCGGATGATCGACAGCAGTGAGGAGTCGGCCTGATCGTAGGCGGCCTGGATCTCGGGGGTGATCGTCCGGCCGTACTGGCCCGCCTCCACGTACGCGGCGCCCGCTTTCATGGCCTGGCGGACGGCGGCCTGCTGCTCCTCCGGCTGGGTGGCGAGCACGGCGAGCAGGCGGGCCATCATCTTCTCCCACACCCGCGGCACCCCGAAGAACATCATCGGCCTGACCTGCCCCAGCGTCGTGCCCAGGTTGGCCAGGTCGGTGCAGAAGTGCACGTGGGAGACCTTCACCAGGGGCACGTAGAGGCTGAGGATCCGCTCGGCGATGTGCGCGTACGTGAGATAGGAGACCTGCGTGCCCATGACGGGCAGGTTCGCGATGCGGTCGGTGGCGGCGGCCTCGTAGAAGACGTTCGCGTGGGTGAGGGGCACGCCCTTGGGCATGCCGGTCGTGCCGGAGGTGTAGAGGACGGTGACCACGTCGTCGGAGGTGATCGCGCGCCAGCGGGCCTCGACCTCGCCCGGGTCCACGGCCAGCCGGGCGCGGCCCAGCTCGAGTAAGTCCTGCCACGCCATGAACCGCTCGCCGGCGGGCGCCCCCTCGAGCATGATGATCTTGCGGAGGCCGTCGAGGCGGTCCAGCACAGGCTGCCAGCGGGCCAGCTCGGCGGGACCGCCCAGCACCGCGTACCTGGCGCCCACGTCCCCTGCCACGAACGCGATCTGCTCGGGCGCGAACGTCGAGTAGACCGTGCAGCCGACGCCGCCCGCGTGCACCGCGCCCAGGTCGGCGAGCACGTGCTCGCTCCGGTTGACCATCATCAGCGCCACCGGCTCGCCCGGCTGCAGCCCCAGGGCGACCAGGCCCGCGGCGATCTCCAGAACCCTCTGGCGCGCCTGCGCGTAGGTCAGCGTGGTCCAGCCGTCCCCTTCGGGGTCGGAGTACGCGGGCGCGTCCGGGTACTGCTCGGCGACGTGCAGGAGCTGCCCGCACACGGTACGGCCGGTGATCTCCCGCTGGATCTCGGCCCGGACTTCGAGGACTTCGGCCATGGCACCCGCCTCCAGTCAGTGTTCACTTGCGTGAGTGGCCTGAATCGCACCACACGGGCCAGAGAGCGGCAATAGCTTGTGCGGAAAGACCTGCGTCCATCACATAAAGTAATCGTGCTAATTCGTACAAGGGGGGCGAATGCGGGACAAAACGTTCTTCGGGCATCCGCGGGCCCTGGCCACGCTGTTCGGCACCGAAATGTGGGAACGGTTCAGCTGGTACGGGCTGCGGGCGATCCTCGCCACGTTCATGGCGGCCTCGCCCGCCCAGCAGGGCCTCGGCCTGCCGGAGGAGACGGCGCAGGCGGTGGTGGGCGTTTACGGGGCGCTCATCTACCTGGTCGCGCTGCCCGGCGGCTGGATCGCGGACCGGATCCTGGGGGCGCGCAGGTCGGTGTTCCTGGGCGGGTCCCTCATCCTGCTCGGGCACGTCAGCATGGCCGTCCCGGTGACGTCGCCGCTCTTCGTGTGGCTCGGCCTGCTGCTGATCATCAGCGGCACCGGGCTCCTCAAGCCGAACATGTCCGTCATGGTCGGCAGGCTCTACCCGCAGGAGGACGACGGACGCAGGGACGCCGGGTTCTCGCTGTTCTACCTCAGCATCAACATCGGCGCCTTCTTCGCGCCCATCGTGGTCGGCTGGCTGGCCGACGGCAACCGGTGGCACCTGGCGTTCAGCGCCGCCGCCGTCGGGATGGCGTTCGGCCTGATCCAGTACGTCCGGGGCAGCCGCGACCTGCGCGGCATCGGCGAGCGACCGGCCAATGTCGACCACCGGAAACTCGGCCGCCTGGTCGCCCTGGGGGTGGCGGCACCGGCGATCGCCCTGGCCGCCTGGGCGGCGACGGGCACGTTCACGATCGACCGGCTCACCGTGGTGATCACGGTGGTCATCGTGCTCGTGACCGTGGGGTACTTCTGCTACATCATGCTCGGCAGCCATGACCTCACCGAGGACGAACGGATCCGGATGAAGGCGTACATCTGGCTGTTCGCGGCCGCGTCCATCTTCTGGATGATCTACGACCTGGCGCCGAGCAAGCTGCTGTTCTTCGCCAGGGACCACACCGATCTGTCGCTGTTCGGCGTCGCGATCCAGCCGGCCACCACGCAGGCGTTCAACCCGCTGTTCATCATGATCTTCGTGCCGGTGTTCGCGGCGCTGTGGGTGAAGCTCGGGACGCGGGTGAGCACCCCGCAGAAGTTCGCGTTCGCGCTGGTCATGGTGGGGTTGAGCTTCGTGGTCATGGCGGTCGCGGCCGCCCTGGCGGGGAACGGGCGGGTGTCGGTTTGGTGGCTGGTGCTCGTCTACCTGATCCAGGTGTTCGGGGAGCTGTCGCTGAGCCCGGTCGGGCTGTCGGTGACGACGAAGCTGGCGCCTGAGGCGTTCAAGAGCCAGATGCTCGGGGTCTGGTTCATCGCGTTCTCGGTGGGCGACGCGATCGGCGGGCAGACGGGGCGGCTCGGCCGGGTGCTGTCCGATCCGGCGTACTACCTGGTGCTGGCGTCAATGGCGGTCGTGGCCGGGCTGGCGCTGTTCATGTTCACGCGGCAACTGCGGGTGATGATGGCCGAGCACCACGAACCCGCCATGCGGTAAACATTGCGAACGTGACTGAGCTTCTCGACCTTGTCGGTATCTTCGTCTTCGCCCTGACGGGGGCACTCATGGGGGTGCGCAAGCGGCTCGACGTGGTCGGGATGGTGGTGCTGGCCGAGATGACCGCCCTGGGCGGGGGCGTCGTGCGCGACCTGATACTCAACGTCCGGCCCGCCGCCTTCCAGAGCCTCGGGTACGTGCTCGTGCCGCTGGTGGCGACGTTGATCGTCTTCTTCTGGCACCCGCACGTGGCCCGGGGAATGCCGGTCATCCTGGTGCTGGACGCGGCGGGGCTGGGGCTGTTCAGCGCGGTGGGGACGCAGAAGGCCCTGGAGTACGGCCTCAGCCCGCTGCACGCCGCCCTGCTCGGAGTGGTGACGGGCGTGGGCGGCGGCATGCTGCGCGACCTGCTGGCCGGGGAGATCCCGACCCTGCTCTACGACCGGCAGCTCTACGCGGTGCCCGCCATGCTGGGCTCGGGGGCGATGGCGGCGCTGTCCTCCCACGGGCTGCACGGGTGGCCGGCCACGCTGGCGGCGGCGGTGCTGGCGTTCGGGCTGCGGATCGCGGCCATGCGCCGCAAGTGGCGCGCTCCGCTGGCCAGGGGAGCCGGTGAGTGACGGCTGGGGCTCCGGGTCCAGCCGGTGTGGAATCGATCTACGGAGCATTGCGTTGCTCGTGCCAGGAAGGGTGATTTTGAGCGCCACCCGATGGGCGTCGTAGTCTGGCCCTTTGGCGAACGAACAGGAGGTGACGCCCCGTGTTGCGAGACTCGTTCGGACGGGTGGCGACAGATCTGCGGGTGTCCCTCACGGACAAGTGCAACCTGCGCTGCACGTACTGCATGCCGCCCGAGGGCCTCGACTGGCTCCCGAGCGCGCAGCTCCTCACAGCCGATGAGATCGTCCGCCTCGTGACGATAGGCGTCGAACGCCTGGGCATCACCGAGGTGCGCTACACGGGCGGAGAGCCCCTCATCCGGCGCGAGCTGGTCGACATCGTCGCCCGCACCACCGCCCTGACCCCCCGGCCGCAGGTCTCGCTGACCACCAACGGCATCGGGCTGGCCCGGCTCGCCGAGCCGCTGGCCGCCGCCGGGCTCGACCGGGTCAACGTCTCGCTCGACACGCTCGACCCCGCGACGTTCAAGCGGCTGGCCCACCGCGACAGGCACGCCGACGTGATCGCCGGGCTCGCCGCCGCCTCCGACGCCGGCCTGCGCCCCGTCAAGGTGAACGCGGTGCTCATGCGCGACCTCAACGACCAGGAGGCGGTGCCGCTGCTGCGGTGGTGCCTCGAGCAGGGGTACGAGCTGCGCTTCATCGAGCAGATGCCCCTCGACGCCCAGCACGGCTGGACGCGGGAGGGCATGGTCACCGCCGACGAGATCCTCGACCGGCTGTCGGCCGCGTTCGACCTCACGGACGACGACCTGGAGGAGCGCGGCAGCGCGCCGGCCGAGCGGTTCCTCGTGGACGGAGGTCCCGCCCGGGTCGGGGTGATCGGGTCGGTGACGCGGCCGTTCTGCGGGTCCTGCGACCGGGTCCGCCTCACGGCCGACGGCCAGGTGCGCAACTGCCTGTTCGCCACGGAGGAGTCCGACCTGAAGACGGCCATGCGCGACGGGGCGTCCGACGAGGAACTGGCCGAGCGGTGGACCGCCGCCATCGCGCGCAAGCGCGCCGGACACGGCATCGACGACCCGTCCTTCCTCCAGCCGTCCCGGCCGATGTCCGCCATCGGCGGCTAGCGCGGTGGCGCCCTCGGGGCCCGGACCGGTGCCCTTCGACGCGGTGATCCTGGCCGGGGGAGAGGCACGACGCCTGGGCGGCGCCGACAAGCCCGGCCTCACGGTGGGCGGCAGGTCCCTCGTCGAGCACGTGGTGGCGGCCGTGGCCGGTGCCGGGAGGACCGTCGTGGTCGGCCCGGCGCGCTCGATCCCCGGTGTGGTGTTCGCCCGCGAGGACCCGCCGAGGAGCGGTCCCGTTCCCGCCCTTGCCGCCGGGCTGAACGAGGTCACCGCGCCGTGGGTGGTGCTCCTCGCGGGCGATCTCCCGTTCATGACGGCGACTCACGTGACCGCACTGCTGGACGCCGCGGCGGGCGCTCAGACGGCCCGTGGGGTCGTGATGGTGGACGACGGCGGGCGGGAGCAGTGGCTGGCCGGGGTGTGGCCGGCGGCCCCGCTCAAGGCGGCGCTCGCCGCCTACTCGGGACGCTCGCTCAAGGGACTGCTCGGCCCGCTGGCCGCCGTCCGGCTGGCGCTGCAGGGCAGGCCGTGGTTCGACTGCGACACAATGGACGACCTGGAGGAGGCTCGCATGAACGTGCTCAACGAATGGACCGTCCTGGCCTGCAAGGAGCTGGGCATCGACCCGGCCCGCGTGGACCGCGACCTGATTCTCGACCTCACCAAGGAGGTCGCTCACGGCGTCGCCAGGCCGGCCGCGCCCCTGACGGCGTACCTGCTGGGCCTGGCCCAGGGCGCCGGCACCGCCCCCGACGACGCCGTGGCGAAACTGATCACATTGGCGAAGAACTGGGGGCAGGCCACAGCCGAGACGCTGACAGACAGCTGAGACTCGAACGAACTGTTGAAGTCAAGCTCGCTCCCGCCTGAAGATTTCCTGAGCATAACGAGGCGGGAGGGAGTGTAAACGATTTCGGGAAAGCGGCCCTACCGACGCGCTCGGTGGCGTCGTTGATCAATAAGGCCTACCGGAGAAAAGGCGACGCCGGGTGGTTACGGGGGCAAACCACCCGGCGTCGCGTCATCGGCGTTCCGACGGGGGCCCGGAACGCCGGCACCAGCACTCCGACGGGGGACCGGAGCGCTATGGCTAAAGCGTACACCTACAACCCATGGGATGCGTCAAGACTTAGTCACGACCCGATCTCGCGTCGATGCAGCGGTATCTCGGTTTGGTTAGCTTCAGGCGACTGAAAGGTAGGCGGAGGGGCACCCTTGCCCCTCTCATTGGCCCCGATTACGGCTATGTATGGCAAAAAGACGGCCCCGGCGATGAAGAGCAGCCGGTACGGCCACGGCACCGGCACCACGACGGCCAGGATCAGGCAGATCGTGCGGATGCCCATCTTGATGAGGTAGCCGATCTCGCGCTTGCGGATGTCGGCCGTCAGGGACGGCTCGGCGTCCGTGACCTGGTGGACGACCGGTCTCCTACGCCACCCCTTCATATCTTCCACGGTAGACCTAGGGAGGGGAGGGTGCGACAGCGCCCCGGTGCGGGGACGGGGGTCATGCGATCATGGCCTTCGAGTAAGGAGGATGTGGAGATGACGGATCGAACGTACCGGGTCACCGAGATCGTGGGCACGTCCAGGGAGAGCGTCGACCAGGCCATCCGCAACGGCATCAGCCGGGCCTCGCAGACGCTGCGTCACCTCGACTGGTTCGAGGTGACGGAGATCCGCGGGTATCTCGACGCGGGGGAGGTCTCGCACTTCCAGGTCGGCATGAAGGTCGGCTTCCGCCTCGAGGACGCCTGAGTCGCCGCCCTCCGCGGCCCTGTGACGGCCCTGGAGGCCTCTGTAGCGCCTCAAAGGCCAAATCCCCTCCGTGCGGCGGCCGGTGTGCGCCAGGGGGACGAGGGGAGAAGAAAGCGCCGGGGCGGGGGGGCCCCGGGGGGGGGGGGCCGCGGGGGGGCGGGGCGGGGGGGGGGAGGCGACCCGGAGTAAAAAAACACAAAAAAAGATTAAGAA
>NZ_JBFAMX010000358.1:0-10356 GCF_040659615.1 Nonomuraea sp. NPDC049784 | reverse complement strand
GTCGAGGTTCTGGTAGCTCCTGCACAGCTCGCGCACGACGGGACGGCAGCGTCGTGCCGAGCATGAGCATGATGTCGGGCAGCGCCTTGGCGGTGAGCGCGTAGTCGCGGACGATGGCGTCGTGGTCCACGCCGAGCAGGTCGAGGATCAGCGCGACGACGATGCCGGTGCGGTCCTTCCCGGCGGCGCAGTGCACGAGTGCCGGCTGGCCGTCGGCGATCTCCGCGACGACCCCGGCGAACCAGGCGGTCCTGTGCTGGAGCAGTCCCAGGTACAGGTCGCCCAGGTCCAGGTCGGGCGGCAGCGCCGCGAGCCAGGTGGGGGAGCCACCGGAGTAGCCGGCGCCGAGTGGCGCGTGCCTGACGGCGCCGCCCAGGACGGGCGCCCAGTCTGCGGAGGCGCGCTCGTCGTCGCCGCGCAGGTCGGCGATCAGCCGCAGCCCCGCCACCAGCTTCGCGTCCTCAAAGGTGAGCGTGTGCGGCTGCGCGGAGCGGTAGAGCACGCCGGGGCGCAGAGCGGTCTCCGCCGCGACGTCCCGGAGGTTCAGCAGAGGCATAGAAGAAAGATGCCTCCGGCTTCGCGGCTTGCATGTGGACGTCAGGTGAATCTTGTGACATCTTCGGGCTTGCCTGGCGGGATCCTCGGCGAGCCTACGCGCGTTCCGCGGTGTCTCCGACGTACCTTTGGCATCATGGCCACCCGTACGCCGAAAAGCGCATCGAAGGGGCCGGCGAAGCGGTCGACCTCGTCTCGCTCGACCCCCGCCAAGCGCGGGGCCTCGTCGGCGGGGCGTCCCAGGGCGGCCTCCGGCCGCAAGCCTTCGATGACCCACCAGGACCCGATCAGCTGGGTCTTCACGATGATCGGCAAGCTGATCGTCGGGCTGTGGATGCTGCTCGCCAACGGCATCGGCAGCACGGCTCGCGCGCTGGGCAAGAACGCCCGCGAGCTGGATCCCGTGCACCGGCGCGACGGGGTGGGCCTGACGGTGCTCGCGGGCGCGATCGTGCTGGCGGCCATGACGTGGCGCAACGCCGACGGGGCGGTCTCCAGCGTGGTGAACGCGACCGTGCACGGCGTGTTCGGCTCGCTGGCGTGGGCGCTGCCGCTGTTGCTCGGCCTGCTGGCCTGGCGCTACCTGCGCCACCCCGACCAGAACGCCGACACCGGGCGCATGGTGATCGGGTGGGCCGCGCTGCTGGTCGGCGTGCTGGGCGTCATCCACGTGGCCAACGGCACCCCCTACCCGGCCGGCGAGGGCCAGGGCATGGACAAGGTGTCGGCGGCCGGGGGCATGATCGGGTTCATAGTGTCGGCGCCGCCGATGAGCATCCTGCCGCCGTGGATCACGATCCCGCTGCTGCTGCTCCTGTCCGGGTTCGGCGTGCTGGTGATCACCGCCACCCCCGTGCACCGGATCCCGGAGCGGCTCGCCGAGCTCAGGCACATGTTGTTCGAGCGGCAGGCCGAGTCCGGGCCTCGGGAGCCGGGCAAGAAGCGGGTCAGGACCGCCAAGAAGCCTCCCGAGGGGGGAGGCGACACGGTCAAGCCGTACGACACGCCGGTTCTGTCGGACAAGACCGACAAGAGGAACGACCACTCGCCGGAGATCGTGCCGGGGCTGACGGACGAGGAGGAGACGCCCGCTCCCGAGGCGGACAGGAGGCCGGAGCCGCCGCAGCCGACCCCCGCGCCGCGCAAGGTGGAGCAGCTCGTGCTGTCGCCGCAGGCGGGGCCGTACAGCCTGCCGGACCTGCAGTTCCTCAAGCCGGGCACGCTGCCCAAGCCGCAGACCAAGGCCAACACCACCGTGGTGAACGCGCTCACCAGCGTGCTCGAGCAGTTCACCATCGACGCGCAGGTGATCGGGTTCACCCGGGGGCCGACCGTGACCCGGTACGAGATCGAGCTGGGGCCCGCGGTCAAGGTGGAGAAGGTCACGGCGCTCACCAAGAACATCGCGTACGCCGTCAAGTCGGCCGATGTCCGGATTTTGTCGCCCATCCCCGGCAAGTCGGCGATCGGGGTCGAGATCCCGAACGCCGACAAGGACCTGGTGGCCCTGGGTGACGTGCTGCGTGCCCAGGTGGCGCAGGCCGACCACCACCCCATGATCGTTGGCCTGGGCAAAGACGTCGAGGGCCGCACCATCGTCGCGAACCTCGCCAAGATGCCCCACCTGCTCATCGCGGGCGCCACCGGCGCCGGCAAGTCGGTCTGCGTGAACGGGCTGATCACCAGCATCCTGATGCGGGCCACGCCCGACGAGGTCCGGATGGTGCTGGTGGACCCCAAGCGGGTCGAGCTCAGCGTGTACGAGGGCATTCCCCACCTGATCACGCCCATCATCACCAACCCGAAGAAGGCCGCTGAGGCCCTCGAATGGGTCGTGGGCGAGATGGACCGGCGCTACGACGACCTGGCCGCGTCGGGGTTCAGGCACGTCGACGAGTTCAACAAGGCCGTGCGGGCGGGCAAGCTGCAGCCGCCGCCCGGCAGCGAGCGGGTCTACCAGCCGTACCCGTACCTGCTGGTGATCGTGGACGAGCTGGCCGACCTGATGATGGTGGCCCCGCGCGACGTCGAGGACTCGATCGTGCGCATCACGCAGCTCGCCCGCGCCGCGGGCATCCACCTCGTGATCGCCACCCAGCGGCCGTCGGTCGACGTGGTCACCGGCCTGATCAAGGCGAACGTGCCGTCCAGGCTCGCGTTCGCCGTGTCGAGCCTCACCGACTCGCGGGTCATCCTCGACCAGCCGGGCGCCGACAAGCTGGTCGGCCAGGGCGACGCGCTGTTCCTGCCGATGGGCGCGAGCAAGCCCATCCGCATCCAGAACGCGTTCGTCTCCGAGAAGGAGATCGCCGAGATCGTCGGGCACTGCAAGACGCAGATGCAGGTCGAATACCGCGATGACGTCGCCGCCGCGCCGGTCAAGCGGGAGATCGACGAGGACATCGGCGATGACCTCGACCTGCTGATCCAGGCCGCCGAGCTGATCGTGACCACCCAGTTCGGCTCGACCTCGATGCTGCAGCGCAAGCTGCGGGTCGGCTTCGCCAAGGCGGGGCGGCTGATGGACCTGCTGGAGAGCCGGAACGTGGTCGGCCCGAGCGAGGGTTCGAAGGCGCGAGAGGTGATGGTCAAACCGGACGATCTGCCTGGTTTGCTGGCTGATCTGCGTGGCGAATGACCCCAATGCATCCCTGCGGGGTAGTAACTGGTTGAATGTAAACCACTACGAAATGTGGTGGGTGCCGTGGGGGAGGCGTTCGCTGTGCAGGAGCAGAGCATCGGGGCCATACTGGCGGCGGCCAGGAGGTCGGCGGGGCTGACGGTAGAGCAGGTCAGCGCGGCCACCAAGATTCGTGAGGCGATCATCCATGGCCTGGAGCAGGATGACGACAGCCAATGCGGCGGCGACTTCTATACCAGGGGGCACGTCAAGGCCGTGGCCAAGGCCGTGGGGCTCGATCCTGAGGCCACCGTCCATCTTTACGACCAGCAGCACGGCGGGGCGCCCGCACCGGTGGCGGCCTCGGCCGTGTTCCAGGCCGACCGCAGGATCAACCTGAAGGAGCGGCGGGGGCCCAACTGGTCGATGGCCCTCGGGGTGGCGCTGGCCATCGTGGTGGTCTTCGGCTTGATGCGGGTGCTGGGCGGCGCGAGCGACCAGGTGCGGACGGCCGACGTGCAGGCGGCCTCGGCCCGGCCCAGCGTCCCGCCGAACATGCCGGTCGTCGAGCGGCCCAAGCCCGCGGCGGGCAAGGCAGGTAAGGGCATTGTGACGATCACGATCAAGGCGAAGCGGACGTCGTACGTCCAGGCTCATGACGCCAGGGGACGCAAGCTGTTCGCGGGGACGATGAAGGCGGGAGACACCTCCACGTGGCAGGCAGAAGACAGGGTGAACCTGCTCCTGGCCGACGCGTCAGCCGTCTCCCTGCAGGTCAACGGCAAGAAGGTGGGACGACTCGGCGGCAAGGGAGAGATCGTGCGGCGGTCGTTCGGGCCCGCCAAGCCACCGGCGCGGTAGGCACATGGCGGGAGCCCATGCATCAGGTGGTGGCCAACTCCCGATACCGTAGTGTTCACCATGTCATCCCGCCGAACCGCATCGCTGATCACCCTGGGCTGCGCGCGTAACGAGGTCGACTCCGAGGAGCTGGCCGCGCGACTCGAGGCTGCCGGCTGGCAGCTGGGCGACGACGACCCCGATGTCGTCGTCGTCAACACGTGTGGCTTCATCGACTCAGCCAAGAAAGACTCCATCGACACGCTGCTGGCCGCCGCCGACTCCGGTGTGAAGGTCGTGGCCGCGGGCTGCATGGCCGAGCGCTACGGCAACGAGCTGGCCGAGGCGCTGCCGGAGGCCAGCGCGGTCATCTCGTTCGACGACTACACCGAGATCGGCGACCGCCTCGACGACGTGCTCGCCGGGCGGCCGCTGAAGCCCCACACGCCACGCGACCGCCGCACCTTGCTGCCCATCTCGCCGGTGGACCGTGCCAGCGCGCCCAAGACCAACATCCCGGGCCACGGCGACCTGCCCGAGGGCCTGGCGCCCGCGAGCGGCCCGCGCGTGCTGCGCAAGCGGCTCGACGAGAGCCCCGTGGCCTCCCTCAAGCTGGCCTCCGGCTGCGACAGGCGCTGCACGTTCTGCGCCATCCCGGCCTTCCGCGGCTCATACGTCTCGCGCAAGCCCGACGAGCTGCTGGCGGAGGCCGACTGGCTGGCCCACAGGGGCGTGCGCGAGCTCGTCCTGGTCAGCGAGAACTCCACCTCCTACGGCAAGGACCTGGGCGACCTGCGGGCGCTGGAGAAGCTGCTGCCCGAGCTCGCCGCCATCGAGGGCATCGACAGGGTGCGGGTCAGCTATCTGCAGCCCGCCGAGCTGCGCCCCGGGCTGATCGACGTGCTCACCGGCACCGACGGGGTCGCTCCTTACTTCGACCTGTCCTTCCAGCATGCCAGCGGCGGCGTCCTGCGCAGGATGCGCCGCTTCGGCGACCCGGAGCGCTTCCTGGGGCTGCTCGGGGCCATCCGTGAGCGCGCTCCAGAGGCCGGCGTGCGCTCCAACTTCATCGTGGGCTTCCCCGGAGAGACCGAGGAGGAGTTCGGCGAGCTGGTCGGCTTCCTGGAGGCGGCCAGGCTCGATGTGATCGGTGTGTTCGGCTATTCCGACGAGGACGGCACGGAGGCTGCCGGGCTGCCGGGCAAGCTCGAGCAGGAGGCCGTCGACGAGCGCGTGCGCGTGCTCACCGAGCTGGCCGAGGAGCTGACCGCCCAGCGCGCGGAGGAGCGCATAGGCACCGAGGTCGACGTGCTGATCGACGACGACCTGGGCGACGGCGGCTACGAAGGCAGGGCCGCGCACCAGGGCCCGGAGGTCGACGGCTCCGTCACGGTGCAGGGCATCGGCCTGGTCAAGGGGCAGATCGTGCGTGCGGTCGTGGTCGACGCCGAGGGCGTCGATCTGATCGCGCGTATCAAGGCCAGTCCATGAAAAGGGACGAGCGCCGGGTGGTGAGCCCGTGGAACATCGCCAACGTCCTCACGGTCCTCCGGTTGGCGCTCGTCCCCTTCTTCGTTGTCTGCCTCTTCCTGCCGGGCACGGGCTGGCGGGTGACCGCGCTCGGGGTCTTCGCGGTGGCCTCGATCACCGACCACCTCGACGGGGAGCTGGCCAGGCGTTACGGCCTCATCACCGACTTCGGCAAGATCGCTGACCCGATCGCCGACAAGGCGCTCACCGGTGCGGCCCTGGTCTGCCTGTCGATACTCAACGAGCTGCCCTGGTGGGTCACGATCTCGATACTCGGCAGAGAGATCGCCATCACCGTCCTCAGGCTCGTGCTGCTACGGCACGCGGTCATCCCGGCCAGCTACGGCGGCAAGATCAAGACCGTGCTGCTGATCGCCGCGATCGTGCTCTACCTTCTGCCGTGGGTGCCGGGGCCGGTCCGCTGGGTGGTGATGGGGGCGGCGCTGGTCGTCACCGTGGCCACGGGCGTCGACTACTTCGTCAGGGCCTTCAGGCTACGCAAGGTCGCAAAGCAGGCGCGCGGGGAGTGATCGATGGCGGATGTGGCCGAGGTACTGAGCATGCTGGTGAGCCGGTCCGCCACGGTGGCCGTGGCCGAGTCGCTGACCGGAGGGCTCATCGGGGCCGCGATCACATCGGTCTCGGGGTCGTCCAAGGCGTTCAGGGGCGGAGTGATCTCGTACGCCACCGATCTCAAGCACGAGCTGCTGGGGGTGCCGGGCGAGCTGCTGCGGCGTGAGGGGGCCGTACATCCCGACGTGGCCGCGGCCATGGCGGCCGGGGTGGCGCGGCTGTGCGGGGCCACGTACGGGCTGGCCGTGACGGGCGTGGCCGGGCCTGAGCCGCAGGACGGCAAGCCGGTCGGCACCGTGTACGCGGCCGTCTGCGGGCCTGGCGAGACAATTTGGGGCCGCGAATTGAGACTGACGGGATCGCGCGAACGTATCAGGGTAAGGACGGTGGACGAGGCAGTAGATCTACTGTCAGGTGTGCTTAAGGCGAACATAGGGGAACATTCCGGGTGATTACCGTGTTACGTCCCGAGCGAACATGCGATGCACGGTCTGACGCGGTGTCGGTGGATACGGGTACGGTGGAGCTGTGAGTGAGGTCCGTGAGCCAACTGCAAGCACCGAGCGCCCGGCAGGCGGGCCTGATGAGTCGCGACTGGCGGTCCAGGGCCGGCGACGCCCGATGATGACGGCGAGGAGTATGTACGAACCTAAGAAGACCAATGTGCGGCACGAACCGATCGCGCGGGGCGTGGTGAAGTCCGCGCCGGGGAGGGAGCGACAGATGATTCTGCTGCGTCAGCTGCTCGGCGACGTGCTGAGGCGGTTGAGGGTGCGGCAGGGACGCACGCTACGCGAGGTGTCCACGCAGGCGCGTGTCTCGCTCGGCTACTTGTCCGAGGTCGAGCGCGGCCAGAAGGAGGCCTCGTCCGAGTTGCTGGCGTCGATTTGCGGCGCACTCGAAGTGCCCCTTTCGCAGGTGTTGCGTGAGGTTTCCGACCAGTTCGCGCTGGCGGAGCTCCAGGCTGCCCCTGTGCTGGCCGACGTGCCCGACCACGAGCGGCTGCCTCTTACGGAGACGGTCTCCGGGTCGATTTCCGACTCTGTGTTCCCCGAAGTCAAGGACATGGTGGCTGCCTAGCTCGGCTGGCAGCCGGCACACCACAGGATCAGCCGCTCCTGTGGCTGCGCTCCCATCTCCCCGCGGCTGATGCGGGTGCCGCATCGGCGACAGGGCTTCCCCGCCCTGCCGTAGACCCACGTCTGGTTCGCCGGGCGGCGATCACCTGTGGTCACCGTGCCCGCATGACCCTTGTTCGCGTCCAGCAGTCGCTGGGCCAGTGACACGAGCCCGTTGAGATCCTCGATCTCCCCGACCTTCTTCCACGGCCAGATCCCGCGCAGGAACAGGGTCTCGGCGCGATAAATCGTGCCGATCCCCGCCAGGTTGCGCTGATCGAGCAGCGCCTCCCCGATGGTCCTGTCGGGCGCCCCTCGCAGCCTTCGCACGGCCTCATCCGGGTCCCAGTCCGGGCCGAGCAGATCCGGCCCCAGATGGCCGACCAGACGCCCCTCGTCGCCTGTCCTGACGAGATCCACCATTCCCAGCCTGACCCCCACCGCCTGCCACTGCTGGTTGGCCAGGACCAGCCTGACCTGGTCGCCCGGTGCGGTCCGGCGTCCCACCGGCATGATTTGCCAGCTCCCGTCCATGCGCAGGTGGGTGTGCACGGTCAGGTCGCCTTCGACGCGGGTGAGCAGGTGCTTGCCCCTGGATACCGTGGTGATGACCGTACGGCCCGCGAGGTCGGCGGTGGCGTGCCTGGGCACGCGGAAGTCCGACCTGGTGAGCACGCGCCCGTCCAGCGCGCCTCGCAGGCGGGTGGCCGTGCGGTAGACGGCGTCTCCTTCGGGCATCTCTCCAGTTTAGGAACGCGGTCCAGGGGCCGTCCGGTGGGTTGCCGGGGCTCGCCGTGCTGGTCGCGATCGGGGTGACGCTGCCCGATCTGCCTGCGGCCGTTGCCCGGAGTCTCGGGCGGCTCTCAGTCCCAGGCGGCGGGGTCGGCGGCGAGCTGGCGGACGCGCTCTGGCAGTGCCCCCGAGGCGACCTGCTCGAGCGTTACTTCCTCCAGGATGGAGCGCTCGGTGGCGCGCAGCGCGATCCACACCTGCTGCAACGACTCGGCGGGCCCCCGGTAGCCGACGTGCTCGGGGCGCTCGCCGCGCACGTTGGCCAGCGGGCCGTCCACGGCCCTGATCACATCGGCCAGCGAGATGTCGGCAGCGGGCCTGGCCAGCACGTAACCGCCCTCGGGCCCCCGCTGTCCGCGCACGAGCCCGGCCCGGCGCATCTGCAGCAGAATGTTTTCCAGGTATTTGGGCGGCATGTCCTGTTCTTTGGCGAGCTCGCCCACGGTAGTCGGGCCTGCACCGGCTGCGGCGAGTTCGGCGGCGGCACGGAGGGCGTAGTCGACACGAGCGGAGAGGCGCATGTTCTCGATTATCCCCCCTGGTCAACACTGGTTAGGCGCAAGTTCGTCAGAACGGGCACGGGATCCGAATCCACCCGATGGTAGGAGCGCTAAACTTCCAACAACCTTTTCTGATTAGACGGTGGGATTCAGCGTGGAGCGACGCCCTGGTGTGCCCAGATTGCTCAGGGAGATCAATGACCGGGCCGCGCTGGAGCTGTTGCTGGCCACCGGCCCCATGACGCGCGGTCAGATCGGCGATCTGACCGGCCTGTCCAAGGTCACGGCCTCGCAGACGCTGGCCAGGCTGGAGGAGCGCGGCCTGGTCGAGGTGGTCGGCGCCCAGGCGGGCGGCCGCGGGCCCAACGCGGCCCTCTATTCGGTGATCCCCTCTAGTGCGTACGTGGCCGGCCTGGAGGTCGGGCCCGAGCTGATCTCCACCGCGGTCGCCGACATCCACGGCCACACGATCGCCGAGGTCACCGTCGACCCCGGCGGCCACGACGACCCGGTCTCCGTGGTCCACGGCGCGATCGTCAAGGCCTGCCGCAGCGCCAAGGTCAGCCTGTCCAAGCTGCGCGGCGTCGTGATCGGCACGCCGGGCGTGGTCGATCCGCGCAGCGGCGACGTGCGCTTCTCGTTCGACCTGCCCGGCTGGCACGAGGGCATCCACGAGGCCCTGGCGGGCGACCTGCGGCGCGAGGTGACCATCGAGAACGACGTCAACCTCGCCGCCATCGCCGAGCACGCCGATGGGGCGGCCAAGGGGCTCGACGACTTCGTGCTGCTGTGGTCGAGCCGCGGTCTGGGCCTGGCGATCATGCTCGGTGGCAAGCTGCACCGGGGGCGGTCCGGCAGCGCGGGGGAGATCGGCTACCTGCCGGTGCCCGGCGTGCCGCTGCCCGAGGACATCCGTACGTCGCCCGGGCGGCTGCCGTCGCTGGCGGGCGGCCTGCAGTCGCTGGTCAGCGCCGAGGCGGTGGCCGAGCTGGCCCAAACGTACGGCTTCGCGGCCGGCAGCGCGGGTGAGTGCGTCAAGGTCGCGATGGCCGCGGGCGCCGAGGGCGAGCCGCTGCTCGACGAGATCGCCAACCGGCTCGCCCTGGGCGTCGCCGCGGTGTGCGTGGTCCTCGACCCCGGGCTGGTGGTGCTGGCCGGTGAGGTGGGCCACGCGGGCGGCCCCGCGCTCACGTCCCGGGTGGAGGAGGCCGTGGCCCGGATCTGCCCGGTGCGCCCCCAGGTCGTCACCACGAAGGTGACCGACAGGAATCCGGTGCTGCGCGGCGCCGTACTGGCCGCACTCGACGAGGCCCGCGAGGAACTGCTCGTCTCCTAGGCGGTGCCCTAAGCCGTGAGGAGCTCGACGGCGGCCTGGGCGTTGGCCCTTGCCGCCCCGTACGTCGCGATGTAGGCGGCGCTGCCGGGCCGCCACACCGGCAGCCCCATCTCGATCACCGTCGCGTCGGGGCGGGCCGCCACCAGCGCGGAGACCAGTTCCTGGCTCGCCTGGTGGCGGTGCGCGTCCTTGACCACGACGACCAACGACCGGTTCGCGGCCTTGGCCAGCAGGGCAGGGACGTCGGCGGCCGCGGGCTTGACCCGGACGATCTCGGCGTCCGGCAGCCACGGGCCCACGCCCCACGGCACGTCGCCCACGGCGATCGTCGGCGGGGTGTCCACCTCGATCACCAGGGGTTCGACCAGGGGCTCCGTCTCTCCGGTCAGCCGCACGGCGCGGCGCGCGGCGTGCAGGCCGACCCCGTTCAGCTCGGCGATGGCGGGCGCGGGCGTCCCGAACCAGGCCCGCAGCGCCGCCACCCGCGCCGCC
>NZ_JBFAMX010000357.1:0-10360 GCF_040659615.1 Nonomuraea sp. NPDC049784 | reverse complement strand
GCCGTGGCTTCGGCCGAGGAAGCCGACTCCTGCTTGGCCGCGGAGGAGCGGGCGGCCGCACCCGCCTGGTCGCGGAGGCGGGCGGCCGTCTCGTGGGCGGCCTGCGCCTCCGTGCGGAGCCGGTGCAGCTCGGAGCCCGACGCGTACGCCTCGCTCTCCTTGAGCCCGTCGATCTGCGCGGCCAGCGCCAGCTCCTGCGCCTCTTCCTCGCCCAGCCGCGCGGTCGTGGCGGCCAGCTCGCCTTCGACCTCCTTGAGCGCTTCCCGCTTGGCCTCGGCCTCGGCCGCCAGCGAGTCCTGGGCGCGTCCCGAGGACGTCGCCGCCGCGGCGGCGGCCCGCAGGACGCGCTGGGCGTAGCCACGCTGCCGGACGGCGAGCCGGTCGGCCTCCTCCACGTCGCGGTCGAGCAGCCGCAGCTCCTCGCGCTGCCGGTCAAGCCGCTCGAACCCTTCGGCGATCTCGTGGATCTCCCCCTCACCGAGCGGCGGCAGGGCGCTCGACAGCAGGTCGGACAGCAGACCGGGGTCGAGGCGTTCGGAGAGCTTGGGTGTGCGCAGCTGGCGCAGGGCGGTGAGGAGCGAGTCGTAGCGCTGCTCGTTGAGCGCCGGATAGAGCGTCTGCCGCACGACGGTGCGGTAGGCGTCGGCGGACTCGTGGACCTTGCCCGACGTGCCGAGCTCCTCGACGAGCTGGGCCTTGGTCAGCGGCTGACCGGCTTCGCCGGTGAGCCGGATGCCGTCGGCGGTGTCGACGCGGGCCTCGGTCGTGAAGTAGACGGCGGTGACGTTCTTGGTGTGGATGGTGGCCTGAAGCCGGGCGCCGCAGGTGAACCAGCGGCCGTCGGCGTGCCGGAACTCCAGCCACACGTAGCCGACGCGGGTGGTGCCGCCGGCGCCGTCGCCCATCAGGTTCCAGTGCATGGTGCGCTCGGTGCCGCCGAACGTGGACAGCCGGCTCGGCTTGAGGCTGGCGTCGAGCACGTACGGGAACAGCAGCTCGAGCACCTTGGACTTGCCGCTGCCGTTCGGCCCGCGCAGCAGCAGCCTGCCCCGATGGAACTCGAACACCTCGTCGTAGTAGCGCCACACGTTGAGGATGCCCGCGCGTACGGGGACCCAGCGGGAGTCCATTCCGTGCGCGGCGCGGGCGGCGGCGGTGAGCTCGGTGACTGTCATGAATCCTCCTGGTCGGCCGTGTCGACCCGGTAACGGGCCGCGGCGGGCAGGGCGGCGACCCGGTTACCCGTGCGGCGGGCCAGCCCGAACATCGTGAGCACCTCCAGCGCGTCGGCGGCCAGCCGCGACCCGCCCCCGTCGGACTGGTACGCCCTGGCCCACAGCGGGAAGCGGCGCAGCAGCTCCGTGGCCTCGGCGTCGAGCCGGGCGGTGGTGACGGGGCCGGATGAGACGAGCAGGTCGAGCATGAGCAGGGCGGCCACCTTGGCGTGGCTGCCGTCGTCGGGGAACCTCGTGTCCGTGGCGGTGGCGTCGGTGTCGATGAGCAGGAAGCCCTCGGCACGTTCCTCCAGTACGAAACCGGCCTCCTCCGCGACGCGGCGGATGAGCCGGCGGCCGGTGAGTGAGGCCGCGTAGGCCGACTGGTCGGCGGTCAGTTCGTCGCGGTAGACGACGGGCTCGTCGAGCAGACGGCGGATGAGCGAGTGCCTGGCCCACAGGGTGCGCTGGGTCTCGGTCGGCTCCTCGCCGCCGTACCGCGCCTCGGTGGTGAGCGCGGCCGGCACGGCGCCGCGGCGGCCCGCCTCCTCGAACGCGATCCGCGAAGGGGGCACCGGGGCGGCGAGGAGCCTGATCACCCGGGTCGTGTCCACGCGGTAGAGCACCTTGGCTGCCTCGTCGTCGAGGTAGGCGTCGGTCGCGCCGTCCATGGCGATGATCGCGCCGTAGTGTTCGAGGAGTTTGAGCACGTCCACGAACGCGGCCCGTTCCCCGCCCTTGACCGGGTCGAACGCGGGCACCTCCGCCTCCACCGCGGCCGCCTGGACGACGCGCCGGGCCAGCATGCCGATCGTGGTGACCGGCGAGGTGAGCAGTTCGGCCGCGCACAGGCAGAGCAGCGTGTAGCGGCGGCGGTCGAAGGGGGCCCTGGTGGCGCGGCGGCGCAGGGCGGGCCGGGTGGCGCTCGCCTCGGACCTGACCTTGACCAGGCGGGCGTACCCCTGGCGCGGCTCCACGACCAGCCGCCAGCCGCAGAAGTAGTCGAACCACTGGATCAGCGGCTGCCGCCGTTTCGTGATCAGGTCGAAGGCGGCCGGGTCGTCGTGCTGGGACACGAGGGGCCGGCCGAGCAGGGTTCTGATCGCCCGCGCGATCTCCTCCTTCTCGGCCCTGACGAGCTGGTTGGCCAGGCTGCTCATGCGCCCACCACCCGTCTCCGCGGCCCCTCGCCGGCCGCCCAGCGACGCGCGTCGGGCATCCGGCCGCGGGCGGTCTCGAGCGAGCGCACGTCGATGAGGTAGTCGGGCCCCCGGAACCACCCCTCCGAGGTGCGCAACACCGCCACCGCCCCGTCATCGGGAGCCCGCAGCACGATCTCCACCCGACCGTCGGAGGTCACGGCCCGCCGGAACCCGGTCGAGTCGGGCCGCTCGGCCAGGGCCCTCCCGACCAGATCGAGCAGCCGCCCGAACGTCTCATGATCGAGCTCCCCCATCTGCGACAGCCGCATGGCGCCGGTGGTGGACAGTGCCGACCAGGCGGCCTCCAGCTCCGCCCGCTCCTTGCCGGCCCGCGCCCTGCGCTCGGCCCGCAAGGAGTCGACGTCGCGTACCCTCCCTGTACGTCCCATCCGCTCGTTGCGCCCGCGCGCACGCAGCAGCGCCGACACCTCCACGGGTTCGGCCTCCGGCCACGGCACGCCGGCCGGGATCAGCTCGGCGTCCGCGTGCCCCAGGTGCGCGTGCCGGGCGGAGCCCAGCCCGAACGCCGCGTCCCACAGCCGATGCGCGTCGTCCTCGCTCGGCGCGCCCGCGAACCAGCGGGCCAGCGTACGGAAGTCGGCCGCGGCGCTGGAGGAGCGGCGGCGGGAGTCGGTGATCCGGTCGAGCACCTGCAGCAGCGACACGATGGCCCGCCGCGCCACGTCATGGAGCAGCCGCACCCGCGGGACCGCGCCGTCGTCGGGCGCGAACCACAGCCGCAGCCCCTCCCACCTGGCCGCCCTGGCCGCCAGCCACGCCGCAGTGTGATCCGTGCCGGGCGCCTTCGGCAGATCGGCCCCGTCGAGCGCCCGCGCGTGCAGCACGTCGACGCCGTGCCCGGCCACCGCGCGCACGGCGGCGGCGATGGTGTCGCCGCGCTGCTCCAGATTGCCTGCGAACTCCTGCAGGTAGGCCACCGTGGCGCCCTTGACCTCGTGGTACGTGCTCAGCTCGGACGCCTCGACGCGCAGCAGCCGCTGCAGCTCGCCGTTGAACCGCTTGGTGTTGTCCCGCAGCCCGTCGAGATGGGCCTCCAGCTCCTGCAGAGCGGCGAAGATCCGCCGGTCGCACCTGGAATCGGGATCACGCAGCAGCCCCTCCAGCTCCCCCAGCCGGTCGGCGATCGCGTCGAGCACAGCGGTCTGCAACGCTCCGGCCGAGCCCAGCACCGCCATCGCGTGCCGCACCCCGGCGTAGGCCGCCTCCCCCCGCCTGGTCAGCGAATACTGCAGGTTCTTCCGCTCGTACTCCTCCGCGGTGGCGAAACTCCCCGCATGGTTGAAGATCACGTCGAGCAGCCCCCACCCCGCGAGCTGCTTCAGCGTCCCGGTCAGCTCTTGCTCGCCGACCGGCGCGTACCACCCCACCGCCCGCAGCCCGTCCCGCACCTCGTCCACCGTCAGCGCCGCCTCGAGCCGCTCGCCGGCCTCGCCGAAGGCGCTGAGGACCGCCGTATGCAGGTCGGCCCGCTCGGTGGAGGTGAACCGGAACATCTCGGGCGGCACCCGTGGCTGCTCAGCCATCGCCGCGCTCCCCTCGCCGCACGATTCCCATCCGCGCCACCGTAGCGGCAAGCCCCCGCGCCACGACCGCGGTTTGCGAGCAGATCACACGGGTACGGCGGTGGCATTGGAAGGAGGGCTGGGGATGGCGGAGTTCGAGGCGACGCGCGGCATGCCCGCGAACAGCGCAATCGTGTACGGAGTCGCGTCCGATGTGGACATCATGGACAGGTGGCTGCCGCAGGGCCTGTCGGTCGCCGACGCCGGCCCCGGCACTCTGGAGGCGGGCGGCGATCTGGTGCCCGGGCCAGGGCCTCACGAGGGGCTGTTCCGCGCCTCGGAGGCGCAGCTGCGGGTGGAGTGGGGCGGCCGCGACCACCCTGGCTACGCGGGCTGGCTCCAGGTGTCCGATACGGCCGGCGGCACGAGCGAGGTGACCGTGCACATCTCCCTCCTCGACGAGCCCGACTCGGGAGCACGGGCCGACGAGGTGCGCGAGCTGCTCGACCGCTCCCTCGACCGGCTGGCCGACGAAGTGAGCCGGCACCTGTCGGCCTGACCCTTTCCTTGCCGCGAGGCCGCCCTTTGCACTCGGTTTGCACGCCGTGAGAAAGGGACCCCTGCCGACGTGCGGCGGGGTGGCGGAGGTACCCAGGTCAGTCGCAGTGACGGGGGCTAGTCGTCGAGAGCCAGCGCGAGGCGGCGGGCCAGGCCGGTGTTTCTGCGGTGGCCCAGCCGGTGGACCGCCATCTCCAGCGCCTCCCGCTGACCCACCAGCACCACCCACGCCTTGGCCCTGGTCACCAGCGTGTAAAGGAGCTTGCGACGCAGCATGATCCCGCCCGACTCGGCGACGATCGGCGCCACCACGAACGGGTATTCGCTGCCCTGCGACCGGTGCACGCTGATGGCGTAGGCGTGGGTCAGGTCGTCGAGCTCGTCGAAACCGTAGCGAACGCGCTCCCCGTCGTCCGTCAGGATCTCGATCGCGCGCTCCTCCTGCACGACCGCCGTGACCGTCCCAGTCTCCCCGTTGAAGACGCCTTTGTCGTAGTTGTTGCGGATCGGCATGACCCGGTCGCCCACCCGGAAGACCGACGCGCCCGACCAGTGCTCCGGCTTGTCGTCGGCCGCCGGGTTGAGCTGGTCCTGGATCAGCCGGCCGAGCGTCGTGGCGCCCGTCTCGCCCTTGCGCATCGGGCACAGCACCTGGACCTGGCCGGGCTCGACGTTCTGCTTGCGCGGGATGGCCACCATCGCCAGGTGGGCCACCCGCCGCGCGACCTGCGCGGGATCGTCGAGCTCCTCGAACCAGAACCCGCCGGCGGCCGTGCGGACCGGCAGCCGGCCGGCGCGGATGCGGTGGGCGGCGTCGATGATGCCGCTGCCGCCCGCCTGCCGGAAGACGTGGGTGAGCTGCACCCGGGGGATCGCCTCGACCCTCAGCAGGTCGGCGAGCACGTCGCCGGGCCCGATGCTCGGCAGCTGGTCGCTGTCGCCGATGAGCAGCAGGTGGCTCCCGGACGACACGGCCGCGGCCAGCCGGGTGGCCAGGTGCAGGTCGAGCATGGACGCCTCGTCGACCACGATCAAGTCGGCCTGCGACGGCCGCTCGTCGAACAACGTCTCCGGGTCGGGATCGGGCTGCTGGGCGAGCATCCGGTGCACGGTCATCGCCGGCATCCCGGTCAGCTCGGACAGGCGCTTGGCCGCCTTGCCCGTGGGCGCCGTGAGCGTCACCGTGCCGCCGGCGGCCCTGACCGTGGTCGCGATGGCCTTCACCGTGTGGCTCTTGCCGCACCCGGGGCCGCCGGTGATGACGGAGACGGTGCTGGTCAACGCCATGTTGACGGCAGCGCGCTGGTCGTCGTGGAGCCCGGGGTCGTCACGGAAGGAGCGCAGCGGCAGGGTCGAGCGGGCCCGCGTGAGCCGGGTGATCTGCTCGGTCAGCGCCGCCTCACGGCTGTGCACGTGCTTGGCGTAAATCACCGGTGTGCCCAGCTGGTCGGGGCCGGCCTCCACGACCACCCTGCGGTCGGCCACCAGCGCGTCGATCATCGGGCGCACGAGGGACTGGTCCTGCTCGATCAGCTCCGCCGTCTCCCTCACCAGCGTGGACATCGGCACGAAACAGTGTCCGTCGCGGTTCCCGGCCGCCTCCAGCCGGTCGAGCAGCGCCGCCTTGACCCGCTGCGGGCTGCGCTCCGGCACGCCGGACTGCAGCGCGATCTTGTCGGCGATGCGGAACGCGATGCCGCGCACCCGCCCGATCAGCCGGTAGGGGTCGGTGGCCAGGACCTCGTCGGCGTCCTGGCCGAACACCTGGTAGATCTTGGCCGCCAGCAGGGGGCTGACCCCGAGCCCCTGGAGCGTCACCATCAGCGCGGCGATCGCCTTCTGCTCCTGCCACGCCTGGACGATCTGGCCCTGCCGCTGCGGCCCGATGTTGACGACCTCGGTGAGCCGCTCGGGCTCGCTGTCGATCACCTTGAGCGTGGCCTCGCCGAAGTGGTCGACGATCGCGTACGCCAGCCGCGGCCCGATCCCTCTGATCAGCCCCGACCCCAGGTAGATCCGGATGGCCCGCACCGACGAGGGCGCCACCCGCTCGCACCCGCTCACCGCGAACCGGCGGCCGTAACGCGGATGTCTGCCCCACTCACCGAACAGCCGCAGCGTCTCGCCCGGCTGCACCCCGGCCAGCGCCCGCCCGGTGGCCACGAAGTCGGGCTCGCCGTCGGCGCTCATGCGCGCGACGGTGTATTCGTCCTCCCGGACGTAGACGAGCTGCTCGACCGACGCCTCCACACGAGAGATCCAACCACCCGCCACCGACAAACGGTCACATGGCGGTCGGGTAAGTCTCCGGTTCGGTGTCTCCCCACGGCTCGCCGTGCAGCGGGTGCAGCGCCTTGGTCTCGTCCAGCCAGATGAACGCGTCGTAGCGGCGGCCCACGACCGTGGGCACGTAGTTGCCCCAACGCTCGCGCTCGGGATGGTAGACGACGCCGATCGCCCGGTGTCCCATGGGCTCGTCGTAGAAGGCCGCCCTGGACCCTTCGGGCGGGACCACGAACAGGGCCTCCGGCGTGGCGGCGTCGTGCAGCAGCGCCTCCAGAGACGCGGGCCGCGCGGGCGGCACCCGCATGACGTGGTGCTGGGCGCCCCACCGGTCGGCGGCCACCACGGACCCGCGATGGGTGCCGAACCCCACCAGCACGGCGTCCCGGCCGTGCCGCTCCCGGGCGAGCTGGCCGAGGTTGGTCATGCCGGCGGCGGCCATGTCCGTGGCGCGGGCGTCGCCGACGTGCGTGTTGTGCGCCCACACCACGCCCTTGGCCCCGGAAGAACCGGCGCCGTGGAACTCCGCGAGCCGGTCCATGGTGTCGGCCATGTGGATGTCCCTGACGTTCCAGGATTCGGGACCTGCCCGCATCATGGTCCGGTAGTAGCGCTCGGCCCCGGCCACGACCTCGGCGTTCTGCCGGACGCTGAAACCCTGCTCGTCCTCGGGAGCCGCGTGGATCACGGACTTGAGCAGGTTCACCACCTCGTCCTCGCAGGTCTCCGGGATCAGCCGGGTGGCCAGGCCGTACTGCTGCGGGTCGTGGCCGTAGGCCTCGAAGCAGTACAGCGCGCCCATGACCGAATCCATCTCGTCCGGCAGCTGGGCGGCGGCGTAGCGCCGTACGGCGCGCAGCGACTCCCACAGGCTGTAGACGTCCAGGCCGTGGAAGCCGCAGCGCTCGTCCGGCGGGAAACCGGAGTTCCAGCGCCGCAGCCACCGGCAGAACTCCACGACCTCGTGGTTGGCCCACATGAACGTCGGCCAGCGCCGGAATGCGTAAAGCGCCTCGAAGGGATCGGTGTCGCCGGTTACGGCCCGATGCACCCGTTCGCAGTCGGGCCAGTCGCCCTCGACCCCGACGAACCCGAATCCCTTCTCGGCGATCAAGCGGCGGGTCAGCTCCACCCGCCAGGCGTAGAAGTCGTGCGTGCCGTGGCTGGCCTCGCCGATCAGCACGAATCTGGCCTCGCCCACGCGTTCCAGCAGCGGGTCGAGGTCCCCCGGGCCGGTCAGCGGCAGTGCCGACCGGCGTACCTCGTCGAGAACCGTCATTCGTCCTCCTCCGCGAGCATCCGCAGGCATTCGCGGGCCAGCTGCAGTTCCTCCCGCACCTGGACCACCATGACGGGGACAGCCGAACCGAACGGGCTGACCGGTCCGTCGTCGTGGCGGTTGCCCAGGGAGGGAGGCTCGATGCCGAGCAGGCCCAGCCGCCGGCAGACGGCCTCGCGTACTTCTGGCTGGTCCCAGCCGATCTCCCCCGTGAAGACCAGCGCGTCGATCCGCCCCAGCGAGGTGGCCGCGGCGGCGATCTCCCTGCTCACCCGGTGGCTGAACACGTCCAGCGCCAGCTGCGCCGCCGCGTTCCCCTCCTGTGCGGCCGCCACCAGGTCGCGTGTGTCCCCCGACAGGCCCCCCGACAGCCCGAGCAGGCCGGAGCGCCGTTCCAGCCCCTCGCCCAGTTCCTCAAGCGTCAGATGGTCCGATGAGAGCAGCCACAGGAGCATCCCGGGGTCCACGCTGCCCGAGCGCTTGCTCATGGGCAGCCCGTCCAGCGGCGTGAAGCCCATGGACGTGTCCAGGCTGCGCCCGCCCGAGACCGCGCACACCGAGGACCCGCCGCCCAGGTGCGTCAGCACCAGGTCCAGCTCGGTCAGCGGCTTGCCGAGCAGCTCGGCCGTCCGGTCGGCAGCCCACCCGTACGACAGGCCGTGGAAACCGTAGCGGCGCAGGCCGAACCGTTCCCGCCACGAGAGCGGCAGCGCGTAGACCGCGGCCTCCTCCGGCAGGCCGGCGTGGAAAGCGGTGTCCGGGCAGAGCACGTGCGGCACGGCCGGCAGCTCCTCGCGGGCCGCCTCCAGCAGGGCCAGCGCCGGCGGCAGATGCAGCGGCGCCAGGCTCGTCAGGCCGCGCAGCGCCGCGGCCGTCTCGTCGTCGGCCACGGCAGGGGCGCGTACGAGGTCGCCGCCGTGCACGAGGCGGTGCGCCACGGCACGGATGTCGCGGCCGAAATGCCCGCCGAGGAACGCCGACAGCTCCTCCCTGGCCGAGCCCGGGTCGATGGCGCACTCGGCATGCGCGCTGTCCAGCACGCAGCCGCCCTCCACGAGGTCGAGGCGGAGGCTCGACGAGCCGGCGTTGACGGTGAGCACCGCCGCCGACTCCGTCATCTGCTCGTCGATCGCCCGGCTCATCCCGCTCGGCTACCCGCCGACGAAGGCACAAAACGGGACGAAATCCCGGGGCTCCTGCTTTACCGCCCTCAGGGGTTGTCTCGTCTGGACCTCGGGTAGGCGTGCGCCATGGACATCACCCTGAAGGTGAACGGCGTGTCCCGCGCGGTGCACGTGGACCCTCGGATGTCGCTGCTCGACCTGCTGCGCGAACGGCTGGCACTGATCGGCGCCAAGAAGGGCTGCGACCACGGGCAGTGCGGGGCCTGCACGGTCCTGATCGACGGGCGGCGGGCCAACTCCTGCCTGGCGCTGGCCGTCGCGATGGACGGCTCGGAGATCACCACCGTCGAGGGGCTGGGCCGGGAGGACGATCTGCACCCCCTTCAGGCCGCGTTCATCGAGCACGACGCGTTCCAGTGCGGTTACTGCACGCCGGGGCAGCTCTGCTCCGCGGCCGGGATGCTGGGCGAGCCGGGTCCTAGCGCCATCACCGACGACATCCTCGCCGACCCGGACCTGACCCCGGAGGAGATCAGAGAGCGGATGAGTGGCAACCTGTGCCGGTGCGGCGCCTACGTCAACATCGTCAGCGCGATCGCCGAGGTCGCGCCGTGAAGACCTTCGAGTACGCCCGCGCGGAGAGCCCGTCGGACGCGGTACGCAGGTTCGGGCCCGGCGCCATGTATCTGGGCGGCGGCACCAACCTCGTGGACCTCATGCGCCTCGGAGTGGCACAACCGGACCACCTGGTGGATGTCAGCCGGCTGCCGCTCGACGCGATCGAGGAGGTCGGCGACCGGGTCCGCGTCGGCGCCGCCGTACGCAACAGCGATCTGGGGGCCGATCCCCTGGTGCGCTCCCGCTATCCGATGCTGGCGCGGGCGGTGCTGAGCGGCGCGTCCGGCCAGGTGCGCAACATGGCGACGGTCGCCGGCAATCTGCTGCAACGCACCCGCTGCCCGTACTTCCAGGACGTGACCAGGCCGTGCAACAAACGAGAACCCGGCTCCGGATGCCCGGCCATCGAGGGCGACCACACGAACCTGGCCATCCTCGGCACCTCACACGCCTGCGTGGCCACCCGGGCAAGACTAGACAATGTCGGTTTGCTACCTATTCGGCCGGAAATATGCAGGGTGCGGATGATTCGCTTTGCGGGCATCCGGGGCGTTTCCCG
>NZ_JBFAMX010000356.1:0-10366 GCF_040659615.1 Nonomuraea sp. NPDC049784 | reverse complement strand
AGTTCGCGGCCACGTCCGGCGCGAAGGGCTCGGTCAGCGACGCCGACAGGGTGGACGTCAGGCGCGGCGACCTCAGCAGCAGGATCGCCGGCTTCGACGCCCGGCCCGAGCCCGTGGACAAGGGCGACCGGCTCACGTTCACCGGCGCCCTGCAGGTCGAGGGCCGCGACGGCGTTGCCGGCGAGCGCGTGTCGATCTTCTTCCGGGCCGGCGGCTCGCACAGGTGGGAGTACGTCACCAGCGACGTGACCGGCCGCGACGGCCGCTTCTGGGCCTCCGCCACCGCGCAGACCTCTGGCTGGTGGCGCGCCGAGTACTCGGGCACCCGCGGTGTGCGCGGCTCGGTCAGCGGCGCGGACTGGGTCGAGGTCAACCAGCCCGCCCCGGCGCCTGCCAAGGCGGACACGCGGCTGATCAAGTTCAACGCGTACCCGGAGCCGGTCAAGCGCGGCAAGTACGTCAAGGTCGCGGGCAAGCTGCAGATCGACGACGAGGGCTCCTGGGCGGGCTACTCGGGCAAGGTGGCGCTGTACTTCAAGCGTGCGGGCTCGCACAAGTGGGAGTACGTGAAGACCACCAGGTCGAGTGAGAGCGGCCGCCTCTACACCAAGGTCAAGGCGTGGAACTCGGGCAGCTGGCGGTTCGTGTTCGCCGGCGACGAGGACGCCTACGGCGACACCAGCCGCTCGGACTACGTCCGCGTGAAGCGCTGACCGCCTGACCCAATGACCTGACACAAGCGGGGCCCGGGGGCACCACCCCGGGCCCTCCCCATGTGCGGCGCTATTCCAGCGCCTTGATCGCCTCCGTGTCGTCTCGGCGGTCTGGATCTGCACCCGGTCCTTGCCGATGCTCGCCTTCAGCGCCTCTGGAGAGTCGATGACCACGATCTCGCTGTGGTCGATGATCGCGATCCGGTCACGTTACTCGGCCTCGTCCATGTACATGCATGCATGTGGGTGGTCATGAAGGTGACTCCTCCGCTCCCTGAAGGGAGCGGCTTCTCGCTAGGCCGCTTGCGCAGTGTCGCGAAGGGCAAGCCCTGCCCTGAGGATGTTGATCGCCGCGTTCACGTCGGCGTGCGCGCTATTCCCGCAAGCCATGCACCGGAACGCGGCTTGGGTGAGGCGGTTCTCCCGTGCGCAGTGCCCGCATCGGGCGCACGTGCGGGAGGTGCCGGCGGGGTTCATCGCGATCAGCTCTCGACCAGCTTTCTCAGCTTTGTGCGCGAGGATCTGCAGGAACACCCCCAACCCGCATCCAGGATCGACTTGTTCAAGCCGGACTTGGCGGCCACGTTGCGGCCGGGCTGTCCGATCGTGCCGGACGCCGAGCGGGTCATGTTCGCGATCCGCAGGTCCTCGTGCACGATCACATCGTAGCCGGCCACCAGTGCCCGCGCGATCTTGTGCGCGTGGTCGAGGCGTTGACGCCGGACTTTCGCGTGCAGGGCTGCAACCCGTGCCACCGCCTTGCGACGGCGCTTGGACCCGCGCTTCTTGCGGGTCAGATTCCGTTGGGCCGCTGCCAGACGGCGGGCGGAGGCTTGCAGGTGACGTGGGTTGTCCAGGTGGTCGCCATCGCTGGTGGTGACCAGCCAGGCCACCCCGAGATCCACGCCGACGACCACTCCGGTGGCCGGGAGAGGTTCGGCGGGCACACCATCGCACGACAGGACCACGTACCAGCGGCTGCCCTCCCGCTTGACGCTGATCGTCTTCACCTCGCCCTTGACGGGCCGGTGCTGGTGGACGCGTACGTGCCCGATGCCCTGAAGACGGACGAACGTGGCGGACGGGTGCTCGGGCTGAGAGTCCCAGCGGCAGCCGTCGCCGTCTTTGGGCCAGGTCACCGTGTCGAACCATCCCTTGCCCTTGAACCGGGGAAAGCCCGGCGTGCGGCCCTCGCGCACCCGTGTGAAGAACGCCGTGAACGCCTTGTCCAGGCGGCGCAGGGTGGCCTGCTGGGAGGAGAACGACCACCGGCCCTGCCCGTCGGGGTCGTCGGCACGGATGTAGGCCCACGGTCGGCTTGTCCGGGAAGAGCACGCGCAGCTTGTGGTGGTCCTGAGGAAGTGAGCGGGCTACCTCGTCCCACGGAGCCCCGTCCGCGTGCCTGGCTGCCCGCTGGCGACCATCCTCGGTCAGGTTGTACGTACGGCTCCCACCGGCCACCAGGCCCTGGCCCGCGAGCTGCTGGAGCGTTGGATACACCAAGCCGGGACTGGGCCGCCACGTCGCCGCGGCGGACCCGCGGTGCGGCGGCGGCGCGAACGGATATCTAGATAGTTGGCACGAGCAAGGGAGTGTCGGGCATGGCTCGGAAAGTTAGTGAGCGTTAACGGAGGCGCTGATCGCCGCCCGCGCCATGGCGCGCAGGAGTGGCCGCATGTCCTGCGCGGGCAGCTCGCCCGCGCTGTGCGGCGTGGAGTTGAGCAGCCCGAACACGGCGTGCGTCGCGGCCCGCAGGCGCACGGCCGGGCACGAGGGGTGCAGCTCGGCCAGCACGGTCACCCACTCCTCGACGTAGAGTCGCTGCAGCCGCCTGATCTGGCGGCGCTGGGGCTCCGGTACGTTGCCCAGCTCCCTGTCGTGCACCGTGATCAGCGCCGGCTGCTCGATCGCGAACGTGATCTGCACGTTGAGCAGCGCGTCCAGCGTCTCCTGCGGATCCGGGTGCGAGGTGACCACGGCGACGGCCGACTCGCGCAGCCGGGAGCTGACGTCGAGGAGCATCTCCGACAGCAGCGCGTCCTTGCCGCTGAAGTGCCGGTAGAGCGCAGGGCCCGAGACGCCGACCGCACCGCCGATGTCCTCGATCGAGACCCCGTGGAAGCCGCGCGCGGCGAACAGCCGGGCCGCCGCCTCCAGGATCTCCCTGCGCCGGTTGCCTCTATTGCGGGTAGGCCGGGTAGGTGGGGAGGCAGTGGTCACGTCTCACATGCTAGACGATTACGTTAATGGTGACTAACATCTCGTGCCATGAGAGGGGCGTCATGAGCGACTGGCCGGTGCTGAAGTCGGCCGCCGATCCCGGCAGCGAGGCGTACAAACGCAATGCCGAGCTCAACGAGCGGCTCGCCGCCGAGCTGCTCGAACGCCTGGTGGCCGCCGCCCGGGGCGGACCCGAGCGTTCGCGCGAGCGGCACGTCGGGCGTGGCAAGCTGCTGCCGCGCGACCGCGTCGACGGCCTGCTCGACCCCGGCTCCCGCTTCCTGGAGCTGTCGCCACTGGCCGCGAACGGGCTCTACGACGACCAGGCGCCCGCGGCCGGGATCATCACGGGCGTCGGCAGGGTCTCGGGCCGCGAGTGCGTGATCGTCGCCAACGACGCCACCGTCAAGGGCGGCACGTACTATCCGATCACGGTCAAGAAGCACCTGCGCGCGCAGGAGGTGGCCCTGCACAACCACCTGCCGTGCGTCTACCTCGTGGACTCCGGCGGGGCATTCCTGCCCAAACAGGACGAGGTGTTCCCCGACCGCGAGCACTTCGGCCGCATCTTCTACAACCAGGCCACCATGTCGGCCCGCGGCATCCCGCAGATCGCCGCCGTGCTCGGCTCCTGCACGGCAGGCGGCGCGTACGTGCCCGCGATGAGCGACGAGGCCGTCATCGTGCGCGGCCAGGGCACCATCTTCCTGGGCGGCCCGCCCCTGGTGAAGGCGGCCACCGGCGAGGAGGTCACGGCCGAGGAGCTGGGCGGCGGCGACCTGCACGCGCGGGTCAGCGGCGTCACCGACCACCTCGCCGAGGACGACGCGCACGCGCTGGCCATCGTCCGCGACATCGTCTCCACGCTCGCCCCCCGCGCCCCGCGTCCCTGGGACGTGATCGCGCCGGAGCCGCCCGGGCACGACCCGCGCGACCTGTACGGGATCGTGCCGGGGGACACGCGCCAGCCGTACGACGTGCGTGAGGTGATCGCCAGGATCGTGGACGGGTCGCGCTTCCTGGAGTTCAAGGCCGAGTACGGCTCGACGCTCGTGACCGGGTTCGCCCACCTTCACGGTCATCCGGTGGGGATCGTGGCGAACAACGGCATCCTGTTCAGCGAGTCCGCCATGAAGGGGGCGCACTTCATCGAGCTGTGCGACCAGCGGCGGATCCCTCTCGTCTTCCTGCAGAACATCAGCGGGTTCATGGTGGGCAAGACGTACGAGGCGGGCGGCATCGCCAAACACGGGGCCAAGATGGTCACCGCGGTCTCGTGTGCCAGGGTGCCCAAGTTCACCGTGGTCATCGGGGGCTCCTTCGGGGCGGGGAACTACGCGATGGCGGGGCGGGCGTACTCGCCCAGGTTCCTGTGGATGTGGCCGAACGCCCGCATCTCGGTCATGGGCGGCGAGCAGGCCGCCAACGTGCTCACCACCGTCGGCACCGCCGACGCCGACGCGATCAGGGCCCAGTACGAGCACCAGGGCAATCCGTACTACTCCACGGCCAGGCTGTGGGACGACGGCGTGATCGACCCGCTCGACACCCGCACCGTCCTCGGCCTGGCGCTGTCCGCGGCGGCCAACGCCCCGCTCGAGCCCGCCGGTTACGGCGTCTTCCGGATGTGACGCGATGTTGTTCGACCGTGTTCTGATCGCCAACAGGGGCGAGATCGCCGTACGCATCATCCGCACGCTGCGCGGGCTCGGCATCACGTCGGTGGCCGTGCACACGCCGTCGGACGCCGGGGCCCGTCACGTGCTGGAAGCCGACCTCGCCCTCCAGGTGCCGAAATATCTGGATATCGAGGCGATTATCGGGGCGGCTCTGGCCTCGGGCGCTCAGGCCGTACATCCCGGATACGGATTCCTGGCCGAGAACGCCGCGTTCGCGCGGCGGTGCGCGGAGGCCGGGCTGGTGTTCGCCGGCCCGCCTGCCGCGGCCATCGAGGCGATGGGCGACAAGATCCGCGCCAAGGCCACCGTGTCCGCGGCGGGCGTGCCCGTGGTGCCAGGCGGGGCCGAACCCGCCGACTCGCTGGAGTCCTGGCGCGACTTCCCCGCGCTGATCAAGCCCTCCGCCGGCGGCGGGGGCAAGGGCATGGTGCTGGTGCGGTCGGCCGCCGAGCTGCCCGACGCGCTGGAGTCGGCCCGTCGTACGGCGCGGGCGGCGTTCGGCGACGGGACGCTGCTCATCGAGCGGTACGTCGAGAGCCCGCGGCACATCGAGATCCAGATCATGGCCGACGCCCACGGCAACGTCGTGCACCTGGGCGAGCGCGAGTGCAGCCTGCAGCGCAGGCACCAGAAGATCATCGAGGAGGCGCCGTCGCCCTTCGTGACCCCCGAGACGCGCGCCGCCATGGGCTCGGCGGCGGTGGAGGCCGCGCGTGCCGTGGGATACGTGGGGGCGGGCACGGTCGAGTTCATCGTGGACGGGACCACCGGGGCCTACCACTTCATGGAGATGAACACGCGGCTCCAGGTCGAGCACCCCGTCACGGAGCTGGTGACCGGGCTCGACCTGGTGGAGCTGCAACTGCGGGTGGCGGCTGGGGAGCGGCTGTCGTTCGGGCTGGAGGAGGTGCGCCTCGACGGGCACGCCGTCGAGGCCCGCGTCTACGCCGAGGACCCGGCTCGCGGCTTCCTGCCCACCGGCGGCCGCGTCCTTGTGCTCCGCGAGCCTGCTGACGGCGTACGGGTGGACTCGGGGCTGGTCGAAGGCGGGGTCGTGGGCAGCGAGTTCGACCCGATGGTCTCCAAGGTCATCGCCTGGGCGCCGGACCGGGCGTCGGCGCTGAGGACGCTCGACCGCGCCCTGGCCCGCACGGCCGTTCTCGGCGTGGTCACGAACATCCCGTTCCTCCGGGCCCTCACCGAACACCCGGCCGTCAAAGCGGGCGAGCTGGACACCGGGCTGGTCGAACGCGTGCTTCCCGAGCTGGTCCCCTCCGTGGAGGTGCCCGGCGAGGTGCTCGCGGCGGCGGCGCTCGCCTTCCACGCCATGCCCCAGGGCGTCGATCCATGGGAGGTCACGGACGGGTGGCGGGTCGGGGAGCCCGCCTGGACGACGTGGCGGCTGGAGTCCAGGGGCGAGGTGCACGCCGTCCAGGTCCGCGGCCTGCCCGAAGAGTCGGCCGAGGTCCGGGTGAATGACGAGACGACTTCCGCGCGCATCCGGTGCGGCGACGGAGAGCTGACCGTCACGATCGGCGGCCGTACCGAGCGATACCTCCACGTACGCCACGCCGACACGCTCTGGCTCGGCAGGGACGGCGAGGCGTGGGCGCTCACCCGGCACCTCATCGGCGACCCCGGCGACCGGCCCGGCGCCGCGACCGAGGGCGACGGCGTGGTCAGGAGCCCCATGCCCGGCACGGTCCTCGTGGTAAAGGCCCAGGCAGGCGACCGGGTGAGCGAGGGGCAGCCGCTGGTCATCGTGGAGGCCATGAAGATGGAGCACACGGTCACCGCCCCGCGCGACGGCCTGGTCTCCGAGCTGCCGGTCCAGGCCGGCCAGCCGGTCGACATGGACGCCGTCCTGGCTGTGGTGACCGGTGAGGGAGCGCCGTCGCCTGGAGGAGCGGCGGGAGCGCAGCGACCAGTGCGGGGGAAGGCGACGGCATCGAGGGCGACCGAACCCGCCTCACGGAGTGAGGCCATGGGCACGGAGGAGGCGTGATGCCGTATCCCCTGGAGGGCCTTCCGCAGCAGGTCACGATCTACGAGGTCGGCCCGCGCGACGGGCTGCAGAACGAGTCAGCTGTCGTGCCCGTCGAGGTGAAGGCCGAGTTCATCGACCGGCTCGCGGACGCCGGGCACAAGGTGATCGAGGCGACCAGCTTCGTGCACCCGACGTGGGTGCCGCAGCTCGCCGACGCCGACGAACTGCTCGCCCGGCTGCACAGGAAACCGGGCGTGCGCTACCCGGTGCTGGTCCCCAACCTGCGCGGCCTCGACCGGGCGCTCGAACGCGGCGTGGACGAGATCGCGATCTTCGCCAGCGCCACGGAGACGTTCGCCGCGAAGAACCTGAACCGGAGCCTGGAGAGCCAGTTCGACATGTTCGAGCCGGTCGTGGCCAGGGCGCTGGACAACGGCATGCGGGTGCGCGCGTACGTGTCTATGTGCTTCGGCGACCCGTGGGAGGGGCCGACGCCGATCGCGCAGGTCGTCTCGGTCGGGGAGCGGCTGCTCGGGCTCGGCTGCTACGAGTTGTCGCTCGGCGACACGATCGGGGTCGGCACGCCCGGCCACGTGGCCGCCCTGATCGGGGCGTTCCGCTCGCCGGACAAGCTCGCCGTGCACTTCCACGACACGTACGGCCAGGCGCTCGGCAACACCCTGGCCGCGCTGAGAGCGGGCGTGACCACGGTCGACGCCTCCACAGGCGGCATCGGGGGCTGCCCCTACGCCGAGTCCGCCACCGGCAACCTCGCCACCGAGGACCTGGTCTGGATGTTGCGGGGGCTCGGCATCGAGACCGGGCTCGACCTGGGCAAGCTCGTGGCCACCAGCACCTGGCTGGCGGAGCTGCTCGGCCGGCCCAGCCCGTCCCGCGTCGTGCGGGCACTGTCGAAAGGCTGACCATGCTCAAGGACGAGTACGAAGAGCTACGCAAGACCGTCGAGTCGTTCGCCCGCGAGGTGGTCGCACCGGTGATCGGCGACTACTACGAGCGCGAGGAGTTCCCGTACGACATCGTGCGGCAGATGGGCGCCATGGGACTGTTCGGGCTGCCGTTCCCCGAGGAGTACGGCGGCATGGGCGGCGACTACTTCGCGCTGTGCGTGGCGCTTGAGGAGCTGGCCCGCGTCGACTCCAGCGTGGCGATCACGCTGGAGGCCGCGGTGTCGCTGGGCGCGATGCCGATCTACCGGTTCGGCACCGAGGAGCAGCGCGCGCACTGGCTGCCGAGGCTGACCTCCGGCGCCGAACTGGGCGCGTTCGGCCTGACCGAGCCCGGCGGCGGGACGGACGTGCCGGGCGGGATGCGGACCACGGCCGTGCTCGACGGCGCCGAGTGGGTGATCAACGGGACGAAGGCGTTCATCACGAACTCCGGCACCGACATCACCGCCGTCGTCGGCGTGGCCGCGCTCACCGGCGAGCGGGAGATCTCCACGATCCTCGTGCCCAGCGGCACGCCCGGCTTCACCGTGTCCAAGAAATACTCCAAGGTCGGCTGGAACGCCTCCGACACCCGCGAGCTGTCCTTCACCGACTGCCGCGTCCCCGCCGCGAACCTCCTCGGCGAGCGCGGCCGCGGCTACGCACAGTTCCTGCAGACGCTCGACGAGGGCCGCATCGCCATCGCCGCCCTCAGCGTGGGGCTGGCGCAGGGCTGCGTGGACGAATGCCTCAAGTACGTCAAGGACAGGAAGGCGTTCGGCCACCCGATCGGCCACTACCAGGCCATCCAATTCAAGGTCGCCGACATGGAGGCCCGCGCGCACACCGCCCGGCTGGCCTACTACCACGCGGCGGAGCGCATGGAGGCGGGGCTGCCGTTCAAGAAGGAGGCGGCGATCGCCAAGCTGGTGGCCTCCAACGCCGCCATGGACAACTCGCGCGAGGCCACCCAGGTGTTCGGCGGGTACGGCTTCATGAACGAGTTCCCCGTCGGCCGCTTCTACCGCGACGCCAAGATCCTGGAGATCGGGGAGGGCACGAGCGAGGTGCAGCGTATGCTCATCGCCCGCCAGCTCGGCCTGAGCGACCTCTGAACCGGCTCGACGACGAATCCGAGGAGTTTGCGTCCGTTACCTCGGACGATCTAGTGTCATCAGTCATGACGGCTGAAGATCTTCTCATCAGGAGGGCGGAGAAGGCGGACGCGGACGAGGTGTTCGCGCTGGCCCGCGAGTTCGGGCTGACGTTCAGGCCCGAGCGCGAGGCCTTCGACGCCGCCCTGCCCGAGCTGCTGGCGAACGAGGACGCCCTGCTGCTCACAGCCGTCGTCGGCGGGCGCGTCCACGGCTACCTGCTGGGGTTCGTCCACCTGACGCTGTTCGCGAACGGGCCGGTGGCGTGGGTCGAGGAGGCCATGGTCGGGTCGGGGTCGCGGCGGCAGGGGATCGGGCGGGCCCTGCTGGAGGAGTTCGAGCGCTGGGCGCGGTCGCGGGAGGCCGGATACGTGGCGATGGCCACGCGCCGGGCGCCCGAGTTCTACCACGCGCTGGGCTACGAGGCCTCGGCCACGTTCTTCCGCAAGGTCCTGCGCTAGCCCCCATCCCACGCTCGCGGCCGCCTGCGCGCGTCCGCTGGGGTGTTGCCCTGCCTCACGTGAACGATCCGCCGGTTTGCGCGCGGCCGCCTGGGGCGTTGCTCCACATCACGGGCGGCTTCCACGCGTTCGCCCAGCGCGTACCCCCGCGCCCACGCCCTGCGACGCTCGGGCCAGCGGGTGGTGTGGGGGTGCTCGTACCGGTAGTGGGCGGGGAATCTGTCGTCGCCGGATGGCATCCTTAGGGCGTGAGTATCCACGCCGTCAGCCCCCGGTTCGTCGGGCGAGCCCGCGAGCTCGCCACCCTTGGCGACGCCTTGGCCAGGGCGCGTGCCGGCGCGTCGTCCACCGTGCTCGTCGGTGGCGAGGCCGGGGTCGGCAAGACGCGGCTGATCAATGAGTTCACCGATCGGGCCGGAGACGCACTGGTGCTCGTCGGCGGGTGTCTGGAGCTGGGCACGGAGGGTCTGCCGTTCGCGCCGTTCACCGCAGTGCTGCGTGGGCTCGTGCGCGAGCTGGGCCGTGACGGTGTCGCGGCGCTGGTCCCCGGTGGCTCCACGCGCGGGCTCGCGAGGCTGCTGCCCGAGTTCGGGGAGCCGGACAAGGAAGGGCCCGAGGCGCGGGCGCGGCTGTTCGAGCAGGTGCTGGGGCTGCTGGAGCGGCTGGCGGAGGAGCGTCCGGTGCTGCTGATCGTCGAGGACGCGCACTGGGCCGACCGGTCCACCCGCGACCTGCTGTCGTTCCTGGTCCGCTATCAGCCCAGCGCCGCGGGCCTGCTGATCGTGGTGACGTACCGCACCGACGAGCTGCACCGCACCCACCCGCTGCGGCCGCTCCTCGCGGAGCTCGGGCGGGTCCAGTGGGTGAGCAGGGTCGAGCTGCGCAGGCTCACCCGCAGGGAGGCCGTCGCGCAGGCGGCGAGCATCCTGGAGCGGGAGCCGTCCCCCGCCGACATGGACCGGATCTACGCGCGCAGCGAGGGAAACCCGCTGTTCGTGGAGGCGCTGCTCAGCGACGCGGGCGGCGCCGAGGCGCTGCCGGAGTCGCTGCGTGACCTGCTGCTGGCCAGCGTCGAGCGGCTGCCCGACGAGACGCAGGAGCTGCTGCGTGTGGCCAGCGCGGGTGGGCAGCGCATCGAGCACGACCTGCTCTCCGCCGTCGCCGGGCTCGACGAGAACGCGCTCTCCCGCGCGCTGCGGCCCGCG
>NZ_JBFAMX010000355.1:0-10381 GCF_040659615.1 Nonomuraea sp. NPDC049784 | reverse complement strand
CCTGCGCTCGCTCGACCCGCAAGAGGCCCTCGCCGAGCTGCGCGCCCTGCCCGGCGTCGGGCCGTTCTCCGCTGGCCTGATCCTGATCCGCGGCGCGGGCGCCCCCGACGCGTTCCCTGGCGACGAGCCGCGCCTGTTCACCATCCTGCGCGAAGCGTACGGCCTGCCCGAGGACGCGCCCCCGGCCGCGTACCGGAAGCTGGCCGATGCCTGGCGGCCCTATCGCTCCTGGGCCTCCTTCCTGTTCAGGGCGACCGCCTACGGCGTCACGGACGATCAGGAACGAGCGCAGGCCCGGTGAGGCAGGCTCAGACCCGATCCCCCGCCTCCGGCCGGGAAACGGGGCGCGGCATAGTAGTGGGGGCCGCTGGGAGCCGTACCGCGACGTGTGGAGCCGGGTGGCCGGCACCGGTTCCATCGACGGAGAAGGGCAGATGGACAACCACATCTACGTCACCCGCACGCTGACCGACGCCGCCATGGCGAAGGTCCGCGAGCTGAGCCATCCCGTGATCGTCGGTGGGGAGGAGCCGCCCGACCGCGCCACCCTGCTGCGCGACGTGGCGGGCGCGGCGGCGGTGGTGTGCACGCTGACCGAGCGGATCGACGCGGAGGTGCTCGACGCCGCGGGGCCCGGCCTGCGGGTCGTCGCCAACACGGCCGTCGGCTACGACAACATCGACGTGGCCGCGGCCACCGAGCGCGGCGTGCGAGTGACCAACACCCCCGGCGTCCTGGACGGCGCGACGGCCGACCTGACCTTCGCGCTGATCCTCGCCACCTCCCGCCGCGTGCTCGACGGCGACCGGCTGATCCGCGAAGGGACTCCCTGGATATGGGGGCCGCGGATGATGCTCGGCATCGACCTCAGCGCCGGCGCGACCCTCGGCGTGGTCGGGTACGGCAGGATCGGGCGAGCGGTGGCGCGTCGCGCGCGGGCGTTCGACATGTCCGTTCTCGCCACGCCCCCGTCCTCGCCGCTCACCGACGAGGACCGGCTCGGCGTCGAGTTCGTCCAGCTGCCCGAGCTCCTGGAGCGCAGCGACGTGGTGACCCTGCACTGCCCGCTGACGCCCAAGACCCGGCACCTCATCGACGCCGCCGCGCTGCGCCGCATGAAGCCCACGGCGATCCTGGTCAACACCGCGAGGGGCGGCATCGTCGACGAGCGGGCCCTGATCGAGGCGCTGCGGTCAGGGGCGATCGCCGCCGCCGGGCTGGACGTCTTCGAGGACGAGCCGCGGGTCGACCCCGAGCTGGCCAAGCTCCCGAACACCGTGCTCACGCCGCATATCGGCAGCGCGGGAACGGCGACGCGCGACCGGATGTGCGGCCTGTCGGTGGCGAACGCGGCCGCCGTGCTCGCCGGACGCGCCCCGCTCACGCCCGTGAACTGAGGGAGGCGCTGGGGTTGCCGTAGTCCTACCGCGCCCGGAGATGACGGCGCCATCGGCCTCATTCACGGACAGTGTTTCTGTCCTTTCTGTCCGGAAAGTGGAAGTACGTCCGGGGGATTCGAAGCTTCCGGGGGATAGAAAGGCATGGACATGGGCGCCAAGGACAAGCTGCGTCACAAGGCCGAGGAGCTCAAGGGCCGAGCGAAGAAGACCGTCGGGCACGCCACCGACGACGAGCGGCTTCGGGACAAGGGACGTACAGACCAGGCCCGGGGGAGCATGAAGCAGGCCGGAGAGAAGATCAAGGACGCCGGCAAGAAGGTCAAGGGCGCCTTCAAGAAGTGACGGTCGCCCAAGGTGTGGGCCCGCCCTCGCAGCTTGCGACGCGAGGGCGGGCCGTTTGTGGCAGACGCCAAGTCTCTCCGCCCGTACCGTAGGAAGGCTGTAAGGAATCCTTAAACGGCTCCCGCCACACTGAAGGCACATGAAGACAGCGGGACTCAAGAGACCCGCTCTTCTCGGACCGCAAGGAGTGGCAGATGGCCAGCAAACTGGTGGTTTCGACTTTCGTGTCGTTGGACGGCGTCATGCAGGCTCCCGGCGGGCCCGGCGAGGACGACTCCAACAACTTCCCCCACAGCGGATGGCTGCCCCCGTACTTGGACGAAGGGTTCGGCCAGATCATGGGCGAGCAGTTCGAGCGCGCCGACGGCATGCTCCTGGGCCGCAGGTCGTACGACATCCTCTCGTCGCACTGGCCCAACGTGCCCGACGAGGAGGGCGGCGCCAAGATCAACAGCATGCCCAAGTACGTCACGACGAGGACGCCGATGACCGCCGAGTGGCGCAACACCCAGGTCCTGGTGGGCGAGGCCGCCCGGACGGTGGCCGAGCTCAAGCGGAACACCGACGGCGAGATCATCGTCCAGGGCAGCAGCGACCTCATCCGTTCGCTGCAGGAGGCCGAGCTGGTCGACGAATACCGCCTGCTGGTCTTCCCCGTCGTCCTCGGGGAGGGAAAGCGGCTCTTCGCCGAGGGAACCACCCCGGCCGGGCTCAAGCACACCGGTACCACCACCACCGACGCCGGCGTCGTCTACATCACCTACGAGTGGGCCGGCAAGCCCTCCTACAGCTCCCTCCTCTGACCGCGGGGTCCACACGCCGACCGCATGGTCACCGATCCCGCCGGGTGACGGTGAGCATGTGGCCGCTGACTCCGAGGAGCGACGGCACGGATTCCAGCGAGCGCTGGGCGTCGAGCATGAGCGCCCGGCGTTCCGGGTCGTCAAGCCAGTCGTTGACGTCGCCGTAAAGCCAGAAGGCGCCCTCCAACCCGTACCGCTCGATCTCGGGAAACCCGGCGTCGGCGAATTCCCCGGGGACCTCCTCCGGATCGTGCATGTAGGCGGTGAAACCCCGCCCGAGAGAAAGCATGATCCCGTCGGCCATGGCCGCGTGTGCGGCCTGCCGCTGCCGCTCGTCCAGGTAATGGCCCAAGTAGACCGTGTCGTGCACGGCCGCGTAGCGGCTGATGGTCGCGGCCGCCACCAGACCGCCGGTCCGTACGGCACGTCGTGCCTCCGTCAGAGCCCGCACCCGATCAGCCCGCTCGTGCAGATGGTAGAGCGGGCCCAGCAGCAGAACCGCGTCCACGCTCGCGTCCGGCACCGGCAACCGCCGCGCATCGCCCAGCCGCGCGGTCACCCCGGTCAGCTCCGCGGCCCGCTCCACATGAAGCGAGATCGGGTCCAGCAACTCGACCTCGTAGCCGTCGGCGCTCAGCCACTCGGCGTGCACGCCGGGGCCACCGCCCACGTCCAGCACCCGAGCGGGTGGCGGCGGCAGCGTGCGGCGCAGCACGTCCTGCGTGCGCCAGAACTCCAACCGGCCGCGCCCTTCGCGAAGGCGGCTGTGCTCCCTGTCCTGCTCGTAGTAGGCGAGCAGCTCACGTGTCACTGTCATACCTGATCTTGGCGAAATGCCCGCATGGCCCACAAACGGATTAATGCGCAGGTCAAGTTCTCACCGCCGGTATGCGCGCCTTGGGGCCTTGCCGTACGGATCAACCTAGTGTGACGGGATGAGCGCAATCGATCACCAACCGCCGGATGGGGCTGATATCGCCGAAGTGACCACGTACGTCATCGGTGAGTGCGCGCGGTTCGGCACACGGCTGCGAACGCTGACCCGCCAGCTCGGTCACGCCACTACGGTCACAGCCGAACGCGAGGAGCTGACGAAGGCCATCGCCTACGCCCACGCCGCCCTGGCCGATCTCCTCATCACCGTTCACCCCATCCAGCACGACGACCCATCTCATGAACGCGACCCTCGGGAGCCCGCTGACGTCGGCGCATCCGGCCCGGCCACCCGCCAGCATCCGTCGGTCCGCGATTTGCCATGGGTTGCCACGGCTTGACCGTAGCCACGGCCCCCTTCCCGTCGCGGAAGCGGAGCCGCCCCGCATCGTGCAGGTTTTCGCCGCTGTCACCGGGCACGGGGCAAGGTAGGCCCGCAGGCGCAAGCCAGACGACACGGGGGAGGCCGTCATGGACACGCAGCAGGATGTGATCGCGGTCCTGGTCACCGACCACCGCGAGGTCGAGGAGATGTTCGGCGAGCTGGAGCACATGATCGGCGGCATCGCCGAGCCGGCCAAGACGCTGGCGGAGAAGGTGGTCATCGAACTGGTGCGGCACTCGATCGCCGAGGAGGAATACCTGTATCCAGCCGTCCGCGAGCACGTGCCCGGCGGCGACAAGCTGGCCGATCAGGAGATCGCCGAGCACGCCGAGGCGGAGCGGACGATGAAGCGGCTGGAAGCGCTGGAGCCGAACGAAACCGACTTCTGGCCCACCGTGGAGCTCCTGATGAGCCAGATCCGCCAGCACGTCCGGGAAGAGGAGAACGACCTGTTCCCGCGGCTGCGCGAGTCCTGCCCGCCCGAGCAGCTGACGGAGCTGGGCGGGAAAGTCCAGCAGGCCAAGAAGCTGGCACCGACCCGCCCGCACCCCGCCGCGCCCGACACCCCACCCGCCAACAAGCTGCTGGCGCCGGGAGCCGGGCTCGTGGACCGCATTCGGGATTTCATCAGCGGCCGGGGACGCTCCTGACCCGTCGCGGGGGCGGCGACCTGGCCGCGAACGCGAAATCGTACCGGTAGGGAGGCATGAGCGAATCCAGCGGAATCGAGCGCATGCTGGTCACCATGCTCGAGGCCAGCCACACGAGCACGCTGGGGGGCCTGCCGGCGCTGGCCGCCGGGAGCGCTTCGCTGGCCGGCCTCGGGGAGGTGGCGATCTACCTGGCGGACCTGCAGCAAGTCACGTTGCGCCGGCTGCGGTCCCACGACGAGGATGACCAGCCGGCCGACGAGCTGCGGGTGGACGGCACCCTGGGGGGACGGGCCTTCCAGGAGGTGCGCGCCCTGCCGCAGAGCGGGGACCGCGGCGAGCGCTACTGGTGGGTTCCGCTGCTGGACGGCACCGAGCGGGTCGGACTGCTGCGGGTCGGCAGCGACACGGCCGACGTCCCACAGGCCGCCGTCCACTTGGCCGCTCTCGTCGCGCTCCTGGTCGTCAGCCAGCGCACGCAGAGCGACGAGTATCAGCGCCTGGTGCGTTCGCGGCCGATGCACGTGGCCGCGGAGATGCAGTGGCAACTGCTCCCGCCGCTCACCTTCGCGACCCCGGAAGTGACCGTGGCCGCCGTCATCGAACCCGCCTACGAGGTGGGCGGCGACGTGTTCGACTACGCCCTGTACGGCGACACCCTTCACCTGGCCGTCTTCGACGCGATGGGCCACGACGTCTCGGCGGGCCTGACGGCCAACCTGGCCATGGCCGCCAGCCGCAATCATCGCCGCCAGGACATGGACCTCACCGCCAACAGCCAGGCCATCGAGCGCGTGCTGATCAGCGAGTTCGGCCGCGGCACCCGCTACGTGACCGCCGTCATGGCCGATCTGAACCTGCGCACGGGCCTGCTCACCTGGATCAACCGCGGCCACCCGCTGCCGGTGCTGATCCGCGGCGGCCGCTGGATCACCACGCTGGCCTGCCCGCCTGCTCATCCTCTTGGCCTGGACCTCGACATACCCATCACCGTCTGCCGGGAGCAGCTGGAGCCCGGCGATCGGCTGTTGCTGTACACCGACGGCATCGTCGAAGCCGGGGCGGCGCAGGGCCGCGAGTTCGGGCTGGCGCGATTCGTGGACTTCATCGTCCGCCACAGCAGCTCCAGCCTTCCGGTCCCGGAGACCCTACGCCGGCTGATCAGGAGCATCCTCGACTACCACGACGGCAAGCTGCACGACGACGCCACCGTCGTGGTGACCGAATGGCGCGGTTTCGCCGGGGTCGGCTTTCGGAACTTGAGTACGTCCGAAGGGGGATCATGAGCGACGCCTACGACCAGGTGGCCCGCAGGCGGCCGGCGCCCTCGGCTCGGGCGACTGGCATACCGAAAAGGGAGCCCCCTGGCCGGTGTTGACAGCACGGCGATCATCTTATTACGGTCGGGACCGTTATATCTTTTCCGCGAGAGAACTCTCGAAGAACCGACGTTCCAGGTATGACCGTAATCTCGAGATCCCGTCGGGGGCCGTATGTCCTTCTTACGCCGGCTGATCCCTCTCACTGCCGCCGCATGCCTGGCCTTGCCGGGCTTGCCGCACATCGCCCAAGCCGAGGCCCCGCCGTCCCGTTGCGGCGCCGCCGAGGGCACGGTAACCGCGCTCGGGCCCGCGAGCGTCACGAACGCGCTCGGTAACGCCGAGTTCGTCGGCGACACCCTGTACGTGGTCACCCGCGGCCTCTCACCCAATGTGGTGGGCGCGTACGACGTCACGGCCGACAAGGTGACCGCCCACTACGACATCCCCACAGGCATCGGGGCCTGGGCGATGGCCAAGATCGGCACCGACGTCTACATCGGCACCCACATTTCCTCCGACCTGTACAAGCTGGACACGCTCACCGGCCGCGTCACCAAGGTCGCCGCCTTCGACGACCACTTCATCTGGAACATCACCGCCTCGCCGGACGGCAAGGTGTACCTCGGCATGTCGGAGACGGGCAGGGTGGTCGAGTACGACCCGGCCACCGGCGCCACCCGGGATCTCGGCGTCGCCAGCCCGGGCGAGCAGTATGTCCGCAGCATCGCCGCCGATGCGGACACGGTCTACGCGGGCGTCGGCGCCCACGCCCACCTGGTGGCCATCGACCGGGCCACCGCCGCCAAGAAGGAGATCCTGCCGGCCGAGCTGGCGACCCGTGACTTCGTGGCCAGCATGGCCATGAACGACACCCATCTGGCGATGGGCATCTCGTCGCAGGGCGAGCTCCTGGTGCTGAACAAGGCCGATCCCAGCGACTACCGGATCGCCAAGGCGCCCGGCGAGAAGTACGTCACCTCGGTGACCTTCCTCGGCGAGTACGTCTACTTCACCGGCCGCCCGACAGGCACGCTGTACCGCTACCGTCTCGGCACCGGCGAGGTGGAGACGCTCGGCGTGCCGTATCCGGAGGCGGGGACGCCGAGCCTGCTCGCGCACGGCGGCAAGATCTGGGGCATCCAGGACGGCGCGGTGTTCGTCTACGATCCGGACACAGCCCGGCTGGAGTACCGCAACCTCATCTCCCGAGGCCTGCGCGCCGGTCCCGAGCAGCCGATGAACGTCTTCTCCGACGGGAAATACGTCTACGTCGGCGGCAAGGGCGGCATGCAGGTGCACGACACGTCCGGCGGATCGCGCCGCATCGGCATCCCCGGCGAGCCGAAGTCCATGGTGGAGGTCGGCGGCCGCGTGTACCTGGGCGTCTACACCCAGGCTCTCCTGTACGGCCACGAGCCGGGCACGGACACGGCTGGCCTGCTGGCCAAGATCGGCAACCGGCAGGACCGGCCGCGCGACATGGCCTACGACTCGCGTACCGGGATGATCGTGATCGCCACGCAGCCCGAGCCCGGCCAGGAAGGCGGCGCCCTGTCGCTCTACGACCCGGACACCGGCGGGCTCGACGTGCGCCGGCCCGCCGTACCCGACCAGAGCGTCTACTCCGTCGCCACCGGGGACGGCACCGCCTACCTCGGCACCTACATCCAGGAGGGCTTCGGCCTGCCGCCGAAGACCAACACCGCCAGGCTCGCCGCGTACGACCTGCGCCGGCACAGGCTGCTCTGGCAGATGGAGCCGGTGCCGGGCGCCACCTACATCGCCGACGTCGTACGTCTGCGCGGGCGGATCTACGGGGTGTCCGACACGGGCGTGTTCTTCGAGGTCGACCCGGAACGCAGGAAGGTGACCAGGACCGCGAAGGTCGGCGGCTTCGGCGGCGACCTGGCGGTTCAAGGGGGACGCGTGTACGGCGTCTCCGGCGAGGCCGTCAGCCGTGGCGACCGGGTCTACCGGATGGACCTGACCACCTTCACCGCCCACACGCTCGCCGACGGGCTCGCCGGCGACTGGTTCGACGGCGCCAAGCTCGCGGCCGATCCCGGGGGCTGCGGCCTCTACACGCTGCGCAACCGCGATCTGGTCCGGATCGCCACAGAGAGGAATTGAGCATGCGATTCACCACGATCCTCTTATCAGCCTTGTTACTCGTCACCACCGCCTCTCCCGCCTCGGCGCAGGACGAGCCGCAGCCGCCGGTCGGCTCGGTCACCGACTTCGGCGTCCAGTCGACGGCGCTCACGGTGTTCGAAGGGTTCTTCGGCACCGACGCGACCGGGCGCCCCGTCGTCTACAGCGTCCAGATGGGCACGCCCGGCGTGGTGGCCGTGGTCGACCCCGTGACCCGCGAGCACCTCCGTACGGCGGAGATGACCGGCTCCTCGGGCGGCTGGGGCATCACCCAGGCCGACGACGGCCTCGTCTACGCGGGCAGCTATCCCAACGCGCACGTGTACCGTTACGACCCCGCGAGCGGAGAGACGACCGACCTGGGCGCGCCGGTGGCCGGGCAGACCGTGCTCTACGGGTTCCAGCCGGGCAAGGACGGCAAGATCTACGGCGGCACGTACCCGGACGCGCACGCCTTCTCGTACTCGCCCGCCGAGGGCTTCCGTGATCTGGGCGCCATGTACGAGGGCCAGCAGTACGCCATGGACATCGCCGTGGACCCCGAGCGTGAGGTGCTGTGGGCCGCCATCGGCTCCGCCGGCCACCTGATCAGGATGGACCTGCGGACCGGGGAGAAGCGCGATATCTGGCCGGAGGCGCTGCGGGGCGACCCCAGCTACCCGTACGACATCAACCTGGTCGGCGGCAAGCTGTTCGTCAAGCGCAGCAAGCTCCAGGCGATGGTGCTCGACCCCGACACCGGCGCGGTGCTCGCGGAGAACTTCGTCATCAGCTCGCGCGGCACCACCCGGGTGGCCGACGGCAAGTACGTCTACTTCACCTCGGGCACGGCTCTGTGGCGCTACGACCTCACGACCGACACGCCGGAAGCGGTCCCCGGCTCCGTCGTCGCGGGCGGCCCCGCCGTGGGATGGGGCTTCGTGAACGGCCGGCTCTACGCTCTGATCGGCAACTACTTCGGTGACGCGCTGTCCTACGACCCGGCCACCGGAGCCTCCGAGCGTTTCAAGCTGCCCTTCCCCGCCCAGCCGATCGACATCAACAACGTCAGCGCCGGCCAGGACGGGAAGATCTACACGAACCTCTACATCAACGGCAACGTCGCCACGCTCGACCCGGCCAGCGGGAAGGTGACCGAGCTGGGCCGCGTCGCCCAGACCGACGGGTGGTTCTGGCACGAGGGGAAGATGTACCTGGGCACGTACCCGAACGGCGGGGTCATGGTCTACGACCCGTCCCAGCCGTTCAAGTCCGGCGCCAACCCGCTCGAGCTGTTCCGCCTGATCGGCGACGGCCAGAACCGTCCCCAAGCCTTCGCCACCACCGCCTCCAAGCTCTACATCGGCAGCACCCCCGACTACGGCCTGTGGGGCGGCGCCCTGACGGTCTACGACTACGCCACCGGCGAGCACACCGTGATCCGCGCCCCCGTCGCCGACCAGGGCGTGATCTCCCTCCTGGTCCGGGGCGACACCCTGTGGGGCGGCACCACCATCAACGGCGGAGGCGGCACCACTCCCAAGGCGAAAGAGGCGAAGCTCTTCACCTACGACCTCGCCACCGGCACGAAGACGTCCGAGCTCACCCCCGTGCCCGGGGCCAGCTCGATCACCTCGATCGTCCAGGGCCCCGACGGCATGCTCTGGGGCCTGGCGGACGGCATCCTGTTCATCCTCGACCCCGCCTCCGCCAAGGTGACGCGCCGGATCGAGCTCCCCGCCGGCTACAGCGGCGTCCAGGACGAGCTGCACGTCAACCCCGACGAGCACGTCTACGCCTCGATCGACGGATACCTGCTCCGCGTCGACCCCCTGTCGAAGGCCGTCACGGTCCTGCGTGACTCCGGCACCTACCGCTCCGCTCAGGACGGCGCGGGCAACCTGTGGTTCCGCAGCGGCACCAAGGCCGCCAACAACGCCGTCCAGGGAGGCGCCCGCCTCCTCCGCTACACCCCGCCGGCCGACGCCTGCCCCGGCTCCGACCTGACACCCCACGTGGTCATCAAGGAGACCGACAGCGGCGTCGGCAACCGCTACCGTCCCGACGGCTGCACGGTCGAGGACCTGATCGAGGACGAGAAGTACTCCGGCAAGGACCTCACCCGCCACGTGGCCGGGGTCGTCGCCCGGCTCGTCGCCTCGAAGACCATCACGGGCGCCGAGGCGGAGAAGATCCTCCGCGCCACCCACGACGCCCGAGGCTGAACCACTGACGAGCTTGTACATGGAGGGCGCCTGCATCATGCACGGTCAGGCGCCCTTCACCGCGTACGTGACCAGCGTCGTGAGCACCTCCTTGACCGACTGGCGCTCGCGCACGTCGCACAGCACGATCGGGATGTTCTCCTTCAGCGCGAGCGCCCGCCGTACCTTGGCCGGGTCGTGGCGGCGCGCGC
>NZ_JBFAMX010000354.1:0-10388 GCF_040659615.1 Nonomuraea sp. NPDC049784 | reverse complement strand
CCGGCCGAGGACCTCGGCCAGCACCTGCTCGGCGTCGGACTCGCCGCCGCCCCGCCAGGCCACGAACGCGTCCGGCCTGACCAGGATGGCGCCGTCAGAGGGGATGCCGAGGGTGGCGGCCCAGTCGTCGTCCAGCGGGACGTAGTCCCCGCCCGCGCCCAGCCGCACGACCCGCAGCGGCACGTCGGTGCGCTCGGCGATCTTGGCCGCCGCCTCCTGCCACGCGCCCCCCTCCGCACTGGTGAGGAGCACGTAGGAGTCCCAGAACAGGTCGATGGTGGACAGGCGCTCTCCGTCACGCTCCAGCCAGATGTGCGGCGCCCGGGTGCCCGGCTCGCCGACCAGTTCCAGCGGCGCGGTCAGCGTGGGCCTCGGCTGCTCGGTCACCACCGCCTGGGAGCGGTAGCGGTAGCCGAGCGTGATGATGATGTCGTCGACCATCTGGTCCCGGACCTCGTCCGTGGCGTACCCGTGCCTGATGCGGTTTCTGACCAGGGCCTGCTCGGCCATGGCGGTGCCCACCGCGTGGCGCTCGTCGTGGTACGTGTCGAGCAGCTCCTGGCCCGCCCAGCCGTGCAGCGTGGCCGCCAGCTTCCAGGCCAGGTTGTGCGCGTCATGGATGCCCGTGTTGGCGCCGAAGCCCCCGGCGGGCGGGTGCACGTGGGCGGCGTCCCCGGCCAGGAACACCCGCCCGACCCGGAAGCGCTCCGCCACCAGCTGCGCGCCCTCCCACGGCACCTTCGCCATGATCTCGACCTGCATGTCCGACTTGCCCGACGCGGTGCGAACGATCTCCACGCAGCGCTCATCGGTGAAGTCGGCCGGGGACTCGCCCTTGTCCGGGTGGTAGATGGGAGCGGCCAGCCAGGGATCGCGCCCGTGCAGCCGGGACAGCCCGGTCATCGTCCCGCCGGCGGTGGCGTAACACAGGATGAACGGCCGGTCGGCCAGGATCTCCTCCAGCTCGGGCGCACGGAAGTAGATGCTGAGCGCGTTGAACACGGTGCCGCGGCCGGACCGGGAGACGCCGAGAGCGTTGCGCACCGAGCTGCTCGCGCCGTCCGCTCCCACGAGGTACTGCGCCCGGACCGTCGTGACCACTCCGGTCGCCACGTCCTCCACCTGGGCGGTCACGCCGTCGTCGTCCTGCTCGATCGAGCGCAGCTTGGTGGAGAAGCGCACCTCGCTGCCGTACTCGCGGGCCTTGCCCGCCAGCACCACCTCGTAGCGGTCCTGGCCACATCCCATGACCCGCTCAGGGCTGACGGTCTCACCGTCCAGCGACGGGGCTTCGAGCACCACGGCGTCGTCGATCTCGGAGAAGGTGTTGACCCGCAGGATCCCGCCCTCGAAGAACGGGTGCGAATCACCGATCTCCAGCGCCCGGATCTCCTTGCCCAGTCCCGCCGCCCGGAAGATCTCCATGGTGCGGGCCTGCAGGCCGGGCGCACGAGGGAGCATGGAGGTCTCGCCGCGCTTCTCGACGACCAGCGTCCTGATGCCGTGACGGCCCAGGAAGACCGCCGTGGACAGGCCGACCGGGCCGGCGCCCACGATCAGCACCGGCACGTTCTCGTCGTACATCAGATTCCTCCATCGACATTGATCGTCTCGCCGTTCACGAACCGCGACAGGTCACTGGACAGGAAGGCGACGACTCCGGCGATATCCGCGACGTCCCCGAGCCTGCCGAGGGGGATCATCTTCTGATAGCGCTCGAGCACGGCGGGCGGCGTCGGCTCCTCGGTCTGGATCGGCCCCGGTGCCACCACGTTCACGCGCACGCCGCGCGGGCCCAGCTCCTTGGCGAGGGAACGGGTGAGCCCGACCAGGCCGGCCTTGGTGGCCGTGTAGTGGGCGCGCAGCGGGATGCCGACCGTGGCGACCCTGGAGCCCACGAAGATGACGGAAGCACCCTCGCCGAGCAGCGGCAGCGCGCGCTGCGTGACCAGGTACGGCCCGCCCAGATTGTTGGTCACGACGCGCTGCCACTCCTCGAGCGGGAGCTCGGCGAACGGCACGTGGCTGATGACCCCTGCGTTGTGCACGACCACGTCAAGGGATCCGAACGAGGTACGGCAACGCTCGACGAGGTCGTCGACGTCAGCCGGGTTGCTCACGTCCGCCCTGACCAGGTGGTGGTCGCCACCGGTCTCCTTGAGTTCGCGGGCCAGGCTCGTGACGGCCTCGCCCTCCGTGCGGTAGCACGTCACCACGTCGGCACCCGCGCGGGCGAGGCCGAGCACGACGCCCCGCCCTATGCCCCGCGAACCGCCGGTCACGAGGATCTTCTTTGCGGTCAGGTTGAGCTCCATCGTTCCATGGCTCCTGTGACATCTAGAGGAGGATCGCCGCCGCCACCAGGTTGGCGATCAGGGCGGCCAGGGAGAGCACCACTCGTGCGGTGTTCCAGGTCTTCCAACGGGCCCGCGGATCGCGTTCCGGCCAGTCGTTCGGTTGACTCGCCGGGTCCAGCGCGGTCACGTACTTGTTGATCGGGACGTTCTTCACCAGGGAAATCGTCATGAGCACGGCGAGCGACGCGGCGGCGAGCCAGAACATGCCTGCCGCGTCCGCCCGCTTGCCGCTCATCACCGCGAGGGCGACGTCCAGCCCGAACGCCAGGACGTTCATGATGGGCAGGAACGGGTCATAACGCGGCCACATGAACTTGATCAGGTCTACATACCCCGCGTACGGCAGGCGGAGGGCGAAGGCCGCCAGCCCTATCGCGTTGCCGAGCATGACGCCGGTCGCGACCCCGTTCGCGAACAGCGCCAACGCGAGGAGCGCCCCGGTCATCCCGCGCCCTGCGGGACCGCCGCGGCCTTCTCGACCAACCCCTTGATCCGGTCCATCTGGATCGCGGTGTTGTGGTTCAGGTACGCGGTCATTCCGTCGTCGTCGGCCGGGGCCTGCGGCTTCATGTGGAAGTCCTGCACCCAGCGCATTCGCACACCCTCCGGGACCTCGCGGTACTCCCAGAAGATGTTCATGTACTCGAACGGGCCGGTCTCGATCCTGTGCGCGCGCACCTCGCGCTTCACGGGGTCGGGGGTGCGCTGCGAGATCCAGCTCCACACCGTGCCGTCCTCGTCGGGGTGCATGGTGAGGCGGAAGGTGATCGAGTCGCCGTCGCGCTCCAGGATCTCCGCGGCGGCGTACTCGCTGAAGAGCTGCGGCCACGAGGCGACGTCGTTGGTCATCTCCCAGACCAGGTCCATGGGGGCCTGGATGACGATGGCGTTGTCCGTGTGTCCGGCCATGGCAGGTTTCCTCCGTTCAGCTCGCGAGACGGACGTTGACGTAGTCGGCCAGGGCGCGGGGCGTGGGCAGCTGCTCCACCACATCGTCGGGAATCACGACGCCGAGGTGGTTCTGGAGCTTCGCCGTCACCTCCAGCACCGCGAGCGAGTCGTAGCCGAGGTCGACGAACGGGACCTCGGAGATGTCGTCGCCGAGGTTCACGTTCTCGGCGGCGCCGGCGCACTCGATCATCGTGGCCTTGAGGTCTTCGATGGTGAAGGGGGTGGGGGCGGTCTGGGTCATCTGGTGCTCCGTTCACTCGTGACAATGACTGCCGCGTTGAATCCGCCGTGACCGCGGGCGACGACCATGGCGGTGCCGAGCTCCGCCTCCCGCGGCGCGCCGCGGACCAGGTCGATGTCGCAGCCGGGGACCAGCTCGGTCACCCCGGTCGTGGGCGGGATGACGCCGTCGCGAATGGCCAGCAGGGCGCTCGCGAGGTCGAGGGCCGCGCCGCCCGCGTAGAGCCGCCCGGTCATGGTCTTGGGGGCGGTGACCGGTGGGGTGCCCGGGCCGAAGACCGCGCGGATCGCGGCGGCCTCCTGCAGGTCGAGCTCCGGTACGCCGGCCGCGTCCGCGAAGACCACATCGACGTCGCCGGCGGTCAGCCCGGCGTCGGCGAGTGCCAGCTCCATCGCCCGGCGCAGGCCGGGCTCCCGGCCCGAGCCCGGACGCGGGTCGAAGGTCGAGGCGTAACCGGCGATCTCCCCGTAGACGCGTGCGCCCCGGGCCCGTGCGTCCTCGGCGTTCTCGACGATCAGCATCGCGCCGCCCTCACCCGGCACGTAGCCGGACGCGCCCACGCCGAAGGGCAGGTACGCGCTGCTGGGATCGCTCGACTCGCTGAGCCGTCCGTTGCTGTACTGCGCGGCCAGGCCGTAGGGACACAGAGAGGCGTCGGTCCCGCCGGTGACCACCAGCCGGGTGCCGTTCCTGACCAGCTGACGCGCCTGGCCGGCCGCGTCCAGACCGCCCGCCTGCTCGGCGCAGATGACCCCGCAGGGGCCGCGCATCCCGTGGCGGATGGAGATCTGGCCGGTCGTGGCCGCGTAGAACCAGGCGATCGACTGGTAGGCGCCGACCCAGGAGGGACCCTTGGACCACAGCCGCTCGATCTCCCGCTGGCCGAACTCGGTCCCGCCGGAGGAGCTGGCGGTCACCACGGCCATGTCGTACTCGGGCATGGCCGTGGGATCGGCGGCCGCGTCCTCCAGCGCCCAGGCCGCGGCCGCCAGCCCGAGGTGGGTGCCGTGGTCCGTCTGCGGGATGAGGCGGCTCGGGACGTGCTCGCCGGCGGTGAAGCCGCTCACCTGCCCGGCCAGCCGGACCGGGTAGCCGGAGGCGTCGAAGCGGCTGATCTCCGCGATGCCGCTCTTCCCCGCCAGCGTGGCCGCCCAGTATTCCTCGACGCCGATCCCGTTCGGCGCCGCGATGCCGAGCCCCGTGACGACAGCGTGCCTGCTGCTTACCTCGCTCATGCCGCCCTCACGATGGCCATGGCGGTCTGGAAGCCGCCGAACCCGCTGCCAACGCTGAGCACTCCGTCTATGGCGTGCTCCCGCGCGGTGAGCGGCACGTAATCGAGATCGCACTCGGGGTCACGCGTGTGCAGGTTCGCCGTCGGCGGCACCACCTGGTGCTCGATGGCCAGCGCGCAGGCGGCCACCTCGATGGATCCGATCGCGCCGAGGGAGTGACCGACCATGGACTTGATGGAGCTGACCGGAACCTCGTAAGCACGGTGGCCGAGTGCGCGCTTGAAGGCCGCGGTCTCGTGCCTGTCGTTCTGCTTGGTCCCCGAGCCGTGCGCGTTGATGTAATCGATGTCCGAGGCGTCCAGCCGCCCCATGGCCAGGGCGTTGCGGATCGCCTCGGCCATCTCACGGCCGTCTGGTTTGAGCCCCGTCATGTGGTAGGCGTTGCTGCGGCTGGCGAATCCCGCTATCTCGGCATAGATGTGCGCGCCGCGCGCCAGGGCCGCCTCCCGCTCCTCCAGGACGAAGACGGCAGCCCCCTCGCCCAGGACGAACCCATCCCGATGCGCGTCGAACGGACGGGAGGCGTGAGCCGGATCGTCGTTGTTGGGAGAGGTCGCCTTGATCGCGTCGAAGCAGGCCGCGGTGATGGGCGAGATGGGTGCGTCGGTCGCGCCGGCGATCACCACGTCGGCACGGCCGGACCAGATCTGCTGGCAGCCGTTGCCGACCGCGTCCAGCCCCGCCGTACAGCCCGTGGAGATCAAGGAGACCGGCCCCTCGGCGCCCGCCGCCCAGGCGACCTCGCACGCGATGGTGCTCGGCGCCATGTATCCGTACAGGTGCCGCACCACATAAGAGGGATCCACCAGCCAGCGCCGGCCGCCGTCGCTCAGCACGACGTATTCCTCTTCGAGGCCCATGGTGCAGCCCACGGCGCTGCCGATGCTGACCCCGACGCGCTCCGGCGGCACCCCTTCGATGCCGCTGTCCGCCAGGGCTTCCCTGGCGCAGACGACGCCGAACTGCGCGGCCCGGTCCATCCGGCGGATCTCCGCCGGGCTCAGCCCCTCCGCGGCCGGGTCGAAGTCGCATTCGGCCGCGACGCGCGAGCGGAAGCCGGACGGGTCGAACAACGAGATGGCGCGGGTGGCGGTGCGGCCCGCGGACAGCAGATCCCAGAACGCCTTTGTTCCGATGCCGCCCGGGGCCACCACGCCGATCCCGGTGATGACGACGCGCCTGTCAGTGCGCATCAGTTCGGCCCTCCAACATCAGGTAGGGCCTCCGCCGCTCCGGAGCTCGGCAACGGCTCGGTGTCGACGTGACCGAGCTCGGGCCGCGGCGCCAGCGGGCTCAGGTGGAAGATCGCGTACACCTCTTCCTCGCCGTCGTTCCAGACCCGGTGCGGCAGACCCTTGGGGACCATCAGCCCTTCGCCGGCCTCCACCTCGATCAGCTGCGTGCCGTCGATCCTGGCGGTGAGCCGGCCGCGCACCACGAAGAGAAACTCCTCGGAGTGCGGGTGATAGTGCTCGGCCACGTACTCGCCGGGCGCGAGCGTCAGCGTGCCCATGAACCCGGAGGTGGAGGCGACCGTCTTCGGGCTGAGCACCACCCGGATGTCACCTCCGCGGCGCCGGTTGGGGGCCACGTCGTCCGCGCGCACCTTGGCCACCACGGCGAGCTTCTCCGCTGCGTCACTCACCGTTCGACTCCCAGACGTAGAAGGGGTTGGCCATGGCATCCTTCGGCTCGCGCCAGTTCGGGTCGTAGGGCCGGATGTGCTGCGCCAGCCGCTTGTTGATGTCGTCATAGAGCGGGTGGCTGCGTGCCTTGTAGAGATCTGGCGTGATGTCGTCGTCCGCCTCCACCAGGTGGAAGTAGAGGTCGTGGAAGCGGAAAAGCGTGCGTCGCGACACTCCGATCATCCGGGGCAGGTCGGTGGCGTCAGAGTCCCTGAAGATCTGTGCCACGTTGTCAGCCTCGGCCGGTTCCATGCGGGCGACGATCAATGTCCGATGCACCCGGAGCTCCTCTCGTTTTGATGCCCCATGGTTGATCCGATGGTTCTGGTCTCGGTCGAATCCCGCTCGAAGCGGGCGGCGCGAGTCCACTTCGAGCCGGGAACCGCACAGTGGCGGCGGGATTTCAGAACCGTCGAAAGGGTGACTGCTGTGAGCGGTGAGAACGAGCTGGCCTTCATCGGTCTGGGCGGCATGGGTGCCGGCATGGCGCTGTGCCTGCGCGAGGCCGGATTCCCGCTGGTGGTCCACAACCGCACGGCGGCCAAGACCGTGCCGCTGGCGGAGGCGGGAGCACGCGTCGCCGCCTCGGCCGGCGACGCCGGCCGCGACGCCTCGATCGTCCTGCTCAGCCTCAGCGACGAGGCGGCCGTCGAGCAGGTCCTCTTCGGCGAGCTGTCCGGGCGGTTGCGTCCGGGGGCGCTCGTGGTGGACACCTCGACCGTTTCGCCCGCCTACTCAGCGGATGCGTCCGAGCGGCTGGCCAGGACCGGCGCCCGCCGCATCGAGGCGTGCGTGATCGGGAACCCGCCGATGGCCAGAGCGGGCCAGCTGCGGGTCTTCACGGCCGGGCGGCCCGAGGATGTGGACAGTGCCCGCGAGGTGCTGGAGGCGCTCGCCCAGGACATGGTGCACGTCGGCCCGGCCGGCTCGGCCTGCGGGCTGAAGCTCTCCTTCAACCTGCTCCTCGGCAACCAGATCGCCGCGCTGGCCGAGGCGGCGCAGCTCGCCGTCAGCGCCGGCGTCGACCGCGATCTCTTCTTCACGACCATCGCCAAGAGCGGGTTCAGTTCGCCGGCGCTCGCGTTCCGTGCTGAGCTGATGCGGACCCGCCGCTACGAGCCGCCGGCGTTCCGCAGCACGCTGATGGAGAAGGATCTTCGCCTGGCGGTGGCCGGTGCCGCCGCACACGACCTCGAGCTGCCCGTCACGGCGGGGGTGGCCGAGCGGTTCGGCGCGGCGATCCGCGCCGGTGACGGCGACAAGGACGCCGCCGCCATCGCCGAGTTGCGCACCCCCGTCCGCTGAGCCGGGTTCAGATCGCGATTCCGCCGTGGACCTCGAAGACGCTGCCGGTGATGTACGAGGCCCGGTCGGATGCCAGGAAGGCGACGAGATCGGCCACCTCTTCGGGGTGGCCGAACCGGCGCAGCGAGATCCTCTCCAGCAGCTTCTTGGCGGCACGCTCGCTGAGCTGGTCGGTCATGTCCGTGGTGATGAGGCCCGGCGCGACCACGTTGGCCCGCACGCCGTGCCCGCCGATCTCCTTGGCCAGCGCCCGGGTGAAACCGATGATGGCCGCCTTCGACGCCGAGTACGTGGTCTGCGTCGCGTTGCCGTACACACCGGCCACGGAGGACATGGTGATCACGCAGCCCGACCGGCGCTTCATCATGCCGAACACCGCGGCGCGGCACAGGTGGTGGACGCCGCCGACGTTGGTCCGCAGCACCGCCTCCCAGTCGGCCTCCTCCACGAGCATGAGTGGCCCGTCCCTGGTGATGCCGGCCGACGTCACGACCGTGTCGATCGGGCCGAGCTCGGCTTCCACGCGGTCGACCCAGTCACGCATCGCCGGGCCGCTGGCGACATCCGCCCGGACCGGGAGCACCTGGCCGCCGAACTCCCTGGCCTCCTTGGCCACTGCCGCCGCGCTCTCCTCGGCGCTGTGGTAGCAGAAGCTGACATCGAATCCGTCCCGTGCCAGTCGCAGCACGATCGCCCGGCCGATGCCGCGCGAGCCGCCGCTGACGAGCGCGACCTGCCTGTCTGTGTGGCTCATTACCTCAGAGTCGCATCGGCCCCGGAGGGACTGCTCGAGGGCGGCTCGAGAACCACAGGCCCTGCGGCCTGCGCTCGCCCGGCCGGTCGAGCCCTGTTCCAGCCCGTCGCGAGCGCGACGGACCAGCATCGGCCAAGACGTGCCTGAGCGGAGGTTGATCGTGGATCTTGAACTGGCCGGCAAGCGGGTCCTGGTGACCGGCGGCACGCAGGGGATCGGCCGGGCGGCCGTACTGGCGTTCGCCCGGGCCGGGGCCCGTGTGGTCGCCTGTAACCGCACCCCGGGAGAGGCGGCCGACGGTCTGGCCCGTGAACTGAAGGAGCTGGGTGACGGCCACCGCGTGGTGCAGGCCGACGTGACCGAACCCGACGGCGCGGCCACGCTCGCGACCGTCTGTCAGGAGGCGCTCGGCGGACTCGACGTCGTCGTGAACAATGTCGGCGTCGACGGCCGCGCCCGTTTCGCGGAGCTCACCGAGCAGGAGTGGGACCGCGTCATCTCGGCGAACCTCACCAGCAGTTTCCTGGTGACCCAGGCCACGCTCGGGCTGCTCGCCGACCACGGCTCCGTCATCTACATCGGGGCGTCGGCCGGCATGCGCGGGCGGCCGGAGAGCGCCCACTACTGCGCATCCAAGACAGCGCTCAACGGGCTCACCCGGTCCCTCGCCAGGGAGCTCGGCAGCAGGGGCGTGCGGGTCAACACCGTGGCGCCCGGTGTGATCGTGAAGGGGCCCGGTGACGGACCGCCGCCCCCGGTCGCCGACCTCATCAAGGCGGTGACGGCGCTCGGCCGTCTCGGCTCACCCGAAGAGGTGGCGGCGGCCGTGCTCTTTTTGGCCAGCGACGTGTCCCGGTACATCACCGGGGTCACTCTGAACGTGGACGGAGGCGTCTGATGCCCTATGCCGCCATTACCTACAACGTCCGGCCCGGATTCGACGACGAGGTCGCGGAGATCTTCGCCGACTTCCAGCGGGTGGACAGCCCCATCCTGCGCGGCGCGACCGGCGACGAGGCCGGTCGGCTGCTCGGCACGGCCGTATTTCTCAAGGACGGCGTGCTGGTCCGAGTGATCCACTACGAGGGCGACTTCCGGGCAGTCGCCGCCCACATGGCCGGGCAGAAAGGCGTGCACGTGATCGAAGAGAAGCTGGCGCCCTACCTCGTCGACCAGCGCGACACCTCGACGCCGGAGGCGTTCCAGGCGTACTTCCGCAACGCGCTCATGCGCTGCATCGTTCAGCTCTCCGTGGACACCCATCCTGCGGGCCGATGATGGAGCTGGGCATCGGGCTGCCGACGATGGTGTCGGGGATCGCCGGCAGTGATCTTCTCGCCTGGGCCCGGAGGGCCGAGGAGCTCGGCTTCTCGTCGCTCGGGGCGCTCGACCGGCTGATGTACGACGGCTACGAGCCCTTGATCGCCCTGGCGGGAGCGGCCGGCGCGACGAGCCGGATCCGGCTGGCCACGACCATCCTGATCGCCGCCTACAGAGGCGATCGGGCGCTGCTCGCCAAGCAGCTGGCCAGCCTGGACCGGCTCTCCGGAGGACGGCTCACGGTAGGCGTTGCCGCCGGTGGGCGGCAGGACGACTACGAGGCGTGCCGTACCTCTTATGCGGAACGCGGCCGGCGGCTCGACGATCTGCTCGCCGAGCTGCGCGGGTTCTGGAGCGGGGAGAGCGACGGGCCGGTCCCCGGGCCGCGCGCCGAGAAGGGCGGGCCGCCGCTGTTCGTGGGCGGCCACTCGCCCACGGCGATGCGGCGCGCCGCGGCCTTCGGCGATGGCTGGATCGCCG
>NZ_JBFAMX010000353.1:0-10391 GCF_040659615.1 Nonomuraea sp. NPDC049784 | reverse complement strand
TGGGTATAAAAACGCGGGGGGCGGGCCCCGCGGGTGTGGTGCCCACCGGGGGGGCCACGGCCCGGAAGAATCGTCAGCTGGCCTGGCTGACCGTGGACATGTTGAAGTCCGGCACCCGGACCGGCGGCATCACGGTGCGCTGGAAGTAGTCGTTCCACTCGCGCGGCAGCGTGCGCTCGCCCGCTCCCACCTCGGTCAGCCGCCCGAGCAGGTCCACCGGGCTCTCGTTGAAGCGGAAGTTGTTCACCTCGCCCACGACCTCGCCATGCTCCACCAGGTAGACCCCGTCACGGGTCAACCCGGTCACCAGCAGCGTCTGGGGGTCGACCTCGCGGATGTACCACAGGCAGGTGACGAGCAGCCCGTGCTGCGTCGAGGCGATCATGTCCACCAGCGAGCCGCCGCCTGAGGGTCCCGACATGATCAGGTTGTCGATCGCCGGCGTCACATCCAGCCCGCTCAGCTCCGCCGAGTAGCGGGTCTGCAGCAGCGCCTCGAGCGTGCCGTCCTTGATCCAGCCGGTCGGCCCCAGCGGCAGCCCGTTGTCGAACACCGAGCTCTGCCTGCTGGAGGCGTGTGCCGTCACGAACGGCGCGCACGCGATGCCCGCCGCGCCCGGATCGCTCGACAGCGTGACAGGAAGCGTGGCCAGCCGTTCGCCCACGCGCGTGCCGCCGCCCGGCTTGGAGAACACCGAACGCCCGTCGAGCGCGTCCCTCGCCCCGGCCGACCAGAACAGGTAGATCATCAGGTCGGCCACCGCGCTCGGCGGCAGCAGCGTCTCGTAGCGCCCCGCCGGCAGGTCCACCCTGGTCTTGGCCCACTCCAGCCGCTGTGCCAGCGAGGAGTCGAGCGCCGCGACGTCGACGTCGGTGAAGTCCTGCGTGGACACGCCCGTCCACGCCGAGCGCTTCAGGTCGGCCGACTTGGCGTTGAGCTCCAGCCGGCCGGTCGGCTGGTCGTGGCGCAGCCGCAGGCCCGTGGACGTGCCGAGGAACGTCGAGGTCAGCGAGTGCTCCGCGAAGCCGTACAGCTTCCTGCCGCCCGCCTCGGCCGCCGCGAACGCGTCGCCGAGCGCCGGCGCGAACGCCTCGAACACCCCGATGTCGGTCGGCTCGACGGAGGAGCCCCAGTGAGGCGACTCCGGCACGCCCTCGACGAGAGGGCGGGCGTCCTCGGCGGGCTGGGCGTCCCGCGCGGCCGCGTCGGCCGCCGCCACCACGTCCGCGAGCTGCTCATCGCGTACGACCGAGCGCGACACGACGCCGACGCTCTCGCCCGCGATCGAGATCACTGTCACTTGCGAGGAGCGGGCGACGCCGTTCGTGGTGAGCGTGTTACCCGCGAAACGCAGGTTGGCCGTGGAGCCCTCGTCCACGAGCACCACGCAGTCGTCGTTCGCCGAGAGCTCCAGGGCCTTCTCGACCATCTCCTGAGGCGTCACTTCCCGCCCTCCTGAACGGTGTTGAGGATCCGCACGCCCCTGAACAGCGCAGAGGGGCAGCCGTGGCTGACCGGCGCGACCTGGCCCGGCTGGCCCTTGCCGCAGTTGAACGCGCCTCCGAGCACGTACGTCTCAGGCCCGCCGACGGCCTCCATCGACCACCAGAAGTCCGTCGTGGTCGCCTGATAGGCGAAGTCTCTGATCTGCCCGGCCAGCTTCCCGTGGGAGATCTTGTACGCCCGCTGACCGGTGAACTGGAAGTTGTAGCGTTGCATGTCGATCGACCAGCTCTTGTCGCCGACGATGTAGATGCCCCGCTCCACGCCCGCGATCAACTCGTCGGTCGAAGGGCCGCCAGGCGCGGCCGCCAGCGACACGTTGGCCATGCGCTGGATCGGCATGTGGCCGGGCGAGTCGGCGAACGCGCACCCGTTGGACCGCCCGAACCCCTTCATCAGCGCCATCCGCCGGTCGAGCTGGTAGCCGACCAGGATGCCGTCCCTGATGATGTCGAAGCTCTGCCCCTGCACGCCCTCGTCGTCGTAGCCGATCGTGGACAGGCCGTGCGTGACCGTCCTGTCGCCGGTCACGTTCATCACCGGCGAGCCGTACACCAGCTCGCCGAGCTGGTCGAACGTGGCGAAGCTGGTGCCCGCGTACGCCGCCTCGTAGCCCAGCGCCCGGTCCAGCTCGGTGGCGTGGCCGATCGACTCGTGAATCGTCAGCCACAGGTTGGACGGGTCGACGACGAGGTCGTAGTCGCCCGCCTCGACCGATGGTGCCGCCAGCTTCTCCGCCAGCAGCTCGGGCAGCCTGGCCAGCTCGCCCTGCCAGTCCCAGCCCGTGCCCGTCAGGTATTCGTACCCGCGCCCGACCGGCGGGGCGAGGGTCGACATGTCGTCGAAGCCGGTCTCGTGCGCCTTCATCGCGTTGAGCTTGGGATGCACCCGCACCCGCTGCTGCGTGGTGACCGTGCCGGCCGTGTCGGCGTAGAACTTCTGCTCCTTGACCTGCAGCAGCCGCGCCGACACGTGGTCGGCGCCCTTCATCAGCCCGGCCGACCAGTCGGCCAGCAGGCTCACCTTGTCGGCGGAGGCCACCTCGAACGGATCGACGTCGTACGACGACACCCACACCGCCTCGGTGTGCACCGGCTCGGGCGCCAGCGCGATGGGCTCCCTGTTGATCGGGGCGCTCACCTCGGCCACCCGCACCGCCTGCTCGGCCACCGTCGCGGCGGCCTCCGGCGTCAGATGGATGCCCGCGGCGAAGCCCCACGTGCCTCCCTTGACGACGCGCACGGCGTAGCCCAGATCGTCGGCGTCCATGGCGCCTTCGAGCCGGGCGTCGTAGAGGCTGAGCGTCTCGGCTCTGACGCGTTCCAGCCGGAAGTCGGCGTGCTCGGCGCCGAGGTCGCGAGCGCGTTGCAATGCGGCGTCCGCGAGCTGCCGCAGCGGCAGCTCCAGGAAGTCGGAATCGATCTGGCGCATGTCCACGATCCTATCCCTGTGATCTTGTCTGACCCGGACAACGGGATACCCGCCGGTAGGAGATACCGTCAGATGCCATGGCACGCTCTGTACTCGTCACCGGGGGCAATCGCGGCATAGGCCTCGCGATCGCCCGTGAACTCGCCGCGGCCGGCGACGCCGTCGCGGTCACCTACCGATCGGGGGAGCCGCCCGAGGGCCTGTTCGGCGTGCGCTGCGACGTCACCAGCATGGCCGACGTCGAGGCCGCGTTCGACAAGGTCGAGGCGGAGCAGGGCCCGGTCGAGGTCCTCGTCTCCAACGCGGGCATCACCAAGGACACGCTGCTCGCCATGATGAAGGAAGACACCTTCACCGACGTCATCGACGCCAACCTGACGGGCGCGTACCGCGTCGCCAAGCGGGCCATCCGCCCGATGATGAAGCTCAAGCGCGGCCGGATCATCCTCATCTCCTCCGTGGTCGGCCTGTCCGGCCAGGCCGGCCAGGCCAACTACGCCGCCTCCAAGGCCGGGCTGGTCGGCTTCGCCCGCTCCCTGGCCCGCGAGTACGGCTCGCGCAACATCACGGTCAACGTGGTCGCTCCCGGCTTCGTCAAGACCGACATGACGGCCGACCTCGACCACGAGGCGATCGTCTCCCAGATCCCCCTCGGGCGGCAGGCTGTGCCCGGGGAGGTGGCACGCGTCGTACGCTTCCTGGCCGGCGACGACGCCTCTTACATCACCGGGGCCGTGATCCCGGTCGACGGCGGACTCGGAATGGGGCACTGACATGGGCATTCTCGAAGGCAAGCGGATCCTCGTGACCGGTGTGCTCACCGACTCCTCGATCGCGTTCTCGGTGGCCAAGCTGGCCCAGGAGGAGGGCGCCACCGTGGTGCTCACCGGGTTCGGCCGGCTGTCCCTGGTGGAGCGCATCGCCAAGCGCCTTCCCGCCCCGGCGCCGGTGCTCGAGCTCGACGTCCAGAGCACCGAGCACCTCGACACGCTCGCGGCGCGGGTGGGCGAGCACGTGGACGGCCTCGACGGCGTGGTCCACTCGATCGGCTTCGCCCCGCAGACGGCGATGGGCGGCAACTTCCTCAACACCACCTGGGAGGACGTCGCCACGGCCCTGCACGTGTCCACCTACTCGTTCAAGTCGCTGGCGGTGGCCTGCCTGCCCCTCATGAAGGAGGGCGGGGCGGTCGTCGGCCTCGACTTCGACGCCACCAAGGCGTGGCCGGTCTACGACTGGATGGGCGTGGCCAAGGCCGGCCTGGAGTCGTGCAGCCGCTACCTCGCCCGTGACCTCGGCCAGCACAACATCCGCGTCAACCTGGTGGCGGCCGGCCCGCTGCGCACGATGGCGGCCAAGTCGATCCCGGGCTTCAAGGAGTTCGAGGAGAGCTGGCCGGAGAAGGCCCCGCTGGGCTGGGACCTGTCGGACACGCTGCCGGCGGCCAAGGCCTGCGTGGCCCTGATGTCGGACTGGTTCCCCGCCACCACCGGCGAGATCGTCCACGTGGACGGCGGCGTCCACGCCATCGGCGCCTGACAGCGCCTTTCCACTGGCCTCGGGGTGCGCTCGACTCGCGCCTTGGGGTCCGGTCGACCTGCGCCCCGGGGATCCGGTTCCCCGGGGCTTCCTTGGCGCGCCGCGTCGGCGGGTCAGGCCAGGCGGTGGCGGCCGTTGCCGGCGCGGCCCGGCTCGAAGGGGATCGACTCCGTCGGCTCCGTACGGTGCCGCCGTTGCTGGACGATCCGCGTCGCCAGCACCGCAGACCCCAGCAGCGCGATCGTCAGCACCGTCCCCAGCACGTCCGAGGCCGGCGGGCTGGGACGTACCACCCGCTGGTCCTGCATCGGCACCGTCAGCTCATGTGCGAACGGATTGGGCCACAGCAGATCCACCCGGGGCTCGTCCGTGTCCACCGTCTTCTCCTCGGAGACCGGCCGCCCAGTGTCCATGAGCTGCGGCCGCTGCTCCGGCGGCGTGGGCCTCTTCGTGGGCAGGGACTCCACACCCCACTCCCGGGGCCGTGACGTGCGGTCAGGCGATGGCGATGGCGTGGGCGACAACTTCTCCACCGCCTCCTGGTCCTGGCACGCCAGCACCGGCAGGCACACGCCGTCCAGCCCCGTAGGGGAGGGGGAGGGCCTGTTCGTGGAGGATTTGGGGGTCGGTGTCGTCTTGGTGGTCGGTACGGCTTCCCCGACGCGGCCCAGGACCTCGCCGGTGGTCTCGTCGACGCCGTCCGTCACCTTCTTGGTCGTCCCGCCCGACAGGTTGTCGACCGTGCTGGTGATCCCGTTCACCACGTCGCACAGCGTGTTGGTCACCCCAGAGAGCAGGCCCCCGTCGCGCGTGCAGTCCTGAGAAGCGGCTGAAGCGGCAGGCGCCGCCACTGGGACGGCCGCCAGCGCCACCGCGAGAACTCCAGCCGAGATCGCGGTCCTGCTCCCCATCCGTCCCCTCCTGCGTTGCTTCCAGGGGAAATCTTTATGGACATCGCACACGGGACGCAGGCGTTTGCCAGCTAAAGTTGCGATTCGGTATCGACTAGTGATACGCGAGGGAGTCTCTCGTTCCTGGGTCGAGGGGTCAGTCGAGTGACGACACGTCATCGAGGGCCTCTCGGATCTCTATGGGCAGTTCCACGTCCTCGGCCAGCAGGGCCCCCTTGAGCTGCGCGTGCGTACGGGCTCCGACGATGGCCGAGGCGACCCCAGGCTGGTCGCGTACCCAGGATAGGGCGACCGCCAGCGGCGACACGCCGAGTCCGTCGGCGGCGGTCATGACGGACTCGACGACCCGGCGGCTGCGCTCGTCCAGGTAGGGCCGGACGAAGTCGGTGAAGTGCGGGGTCGCGGCCCGGGAGTCCGCCGGGATGCCGGTGCGGTATTTCCCGGTGAGCACCCCGCGGCCCAGCGGCGACCAGGCCAGCACGCCCACGCCCAGGTGGGCGGCGGCGGGCAGCAGCTCGCGCTCCGGCTCGCGGGCCAGCAGCGAGTATTCGACCTGCGCCGAGGTGATCGGGATCCGGCCGGGGATGGTCGTCTGGGTGACCGCGGCGGCGGCCAGTTGCCAGCCGGTGTAGTCGCACACACCCGCGTAGACGGCGCGTCCGGAGGAGACGATCGCGTCGAGCGCGGCCAGGGTCTCCTCCAGGGGCACCTCGGCGTCGTACGTGTGCAGCTGCCACAGATCGACGTAGTCGACCCCGAGCCGGTTGAGCGACTCGTCGACCGCGGCGATCAGGTGGCGCCTGGAGGCGTCGCGCGGCCTGCGGCCGGTCGGCGTCACCACGGCCTTGGTGGAGATGACCAGCTCCGAGCGTGGCACGGAGTCGCGCAGCATCCGCCCCAGCAGCCGCTCGGAGTCGCCGCCGGTGTAGACGTCGGCCGTGTCGACGAGGTTGCCGCCGGCCTCCAGGAACGTGCGGAGCTGGGCGGACGCCTCATCCGCGTCGGTGTCACGCCCCCAAGTCATCGTGCCGAGCCCCAGCCGGGACACCGACAGGCCGCTGCGGCCGACATAGCGCTGCTCCATGATCCCGCCAGGGTACCAACAAGAAACCTGCTCATCAGGCTGCCGCTCCACTGTTGTTGGTGGTCAGCGCGGGGGGCGGCGGCCCGGCTCGCAGGTTTCTCATTTGCCGTCCAGGCGGATGAAACGTTGTGATCGACGCCTGCGACACTTGCCGGGTGACCACGCTGCTTTTGGCCCGACACGGGCTCACGGATCTCACCGGCCCGGTGCTGGCCGGACGAACGCCGGGAGTGCATCTGAGCGAGGCCGGCCGGGCGCAGGCCGCGGCGCTGGCAGCCCGCGTCGCGGGCGTCAGGCTCGACGCCGTTGTCTCCAGCCCCCTCGAACGCTGCCAGGAAACGGCCCAGGCCGTCGCCCAGGGGCGCGAGACTGACGTGCAGACCGACGAACGCTTCATCGAGTGCGGCTACGGCGGCTGGACCGGGCGGCCGCTCAAGGAGCTCGCCAAGGAGCCGTTGTGGCAGGTGGTGCAGGCGCACCCCAGCGCGGCGACATTCCCGGAAGGGGAGTCGCTGTCCGAGATGCAACACCGGGCCGTCTCGGCGGTCAGGGAGTGGAATCAACGCCTGGGGGAGAAGGCTGTCTACCTGGTCTGCAGCCACGGCGACGTGATCAAGTCGATCGTCGCGGACGCTCTGGGGCTCCATCTCGATCACTTTCAGCGGATAACAGCTGATCCGGCGGCCCTCACCATCATTCGCTATGCCCCCTTGCGCCCCTTTGTTCTCAGGCTTAACGATATGGGGGAATTGAGGCTTCCCGAGGATTCGGAGGAGAAAGACGGGGGAGAAAACATCACCGGGAGCGATGCCGCCGTCGGCGGTGGACCCGGAACCACGTAAGGTCAGCGTATGCCGGTCTTCGACTACGACCCACCAGAGAGGTTCGTCGCCGGTGCCTTGGGGCAGCCGGGCGCGCGGGCCTTTTTTCTGCAGGCCAGGGCCGAGGGCAGACTGACGACGGTGGCACTGGAGAAACTGCAGGTCGCGGCGCTCGCGGGCAGGCTGGATGAGCTGCTCGACGAGGTGTTGCGGCTCAGCGGGGGCACCGCGCACGTTCCTGCGCTCGCTCCCGCCGACCTGACCGACGACGCGCCTCTCGACACCCCGGTCGCGGAGGACTTCCGCGTGGGCACGATGGCGCTGGCGTGGGACGCGGAGAAGTCGCAGGTGGTGATAGAGGCGCAGGAGGTCGTCGACGAGGACGACGCCGACATCCCCGACCCGGCGGTGCTGCGCGTTCGCATCAGCGCGGGAGCCGCTCGCGCCTTCACCCAGCGGGCCCTCCAGATCGTCTCGGCGGGCCGACCGCCGTGCCCTCTGTGCGGACAGCCACTCGACGCCACCGGGCACGTCTGTGTGCGTCTCAACGGATACCGCGGGGGTGAGGCGGCTTCATGACCGCTCCTGAGAGCGAACCGGCCATCAAGCCGTCCCAACAACAGCCGTCCATACAAGACGATGAGGCTCTCGCGTTGCTGCGCGACGGCCGCCTGGAAGTGGCCGGCCGGCTCGTCGAGGCCACCAACATGACGCTGTACTGCTCGGTCAAGCTGGGCTCCCGCTCGGCCGCGTGCGTCTACAAGCCGGTACGCGGTGAGCGTCCGCTGTGGGACTTCCCCGACGGCACCCTCGCCGCGCGTGAGGTGGCCGCGTTCGAGGTGTCGCAGGCCACCGGCTGGAACATCGTGCCGCCCACCGTCTACCGCGAGGGTCCCTTCGGGCCGGGCATGGTCCAGCTGTGGATCGACACCGAGCGGGAGATCGACCTCACGCGGCTGGTCAAGAGCCGCAATCCGCTGGTGCGCCGGATGGCGGTGTTCGACGCGGTGGTCAACAACGCCGACCGCAAGGGCGGACACCTGCTGCCGCTGCCCACGGGGCACGTCTTCGGGGTCGACCACGGGGTCTGCTTCTCCGTCGAGGACAAACTGCGCACCGTGCTCTGGCAGTGGCGGGGCAAGCCCCTGGCCCGCGAGGCGGTGGCCGTCCTGGCCAAACTCGAGCGCGACATCGAGTCGGGCTCGCTCGGGCGCAGGCTGCGCGAACTGCTGACGCTGGAGGAGGTGGAAGCCACCTGGCAGCGGGTCAGGCGGCTGCTCGACACGGGCGTCCACCCGTACCCGTCGGAAGGATGGCCCGCCATACCCTGGCCCCCGATCTAACCGATCATTTCCTGTTTATTACCCTTTGCCCCATGTGCACGCTGATCGTGAGAACCGGGCGGCCGCTGACCCTCATGGGCGTGAGGGACGAGAGCGCCGACCGCCCATGGGAGGGGCCGGGGGAGCACTGGCCGGAATACCCGGGCGTGATCGGCGGGCGCGACCTCAAGGGCGGCGGCACCTGGCTGGCCGTCAACCCTTCGGCCCGCCGCGCCGCGGCACTGCTCAACGGGCGCGGCAAGGAGGCCGAGGAGACGACCAGGATCTCCCGGGGAGACCTGGCGCTGCGGGCCGCGTATACGGGCGAGACGCCCGGCGGAGACCTCGCCCGCTATGACCCCTTCCACCTGGTGCTCGCCGAGTGGGCGCGCATCCGCCTGTTCAGCTGGGACGGCGAGCGGCTGAGCGCCTCCGACCTGCCCGAGGGCACCAGCATGATCGTGAACACGGGGCTCGACCCGGAGAGCGAGCGGGTCGCCGCGTACCTGCCCAGGTTCGAGACCGAGCCCTGGGGCGAGCTGATCAAGGCCGAGCCGTCCGCCGACCCGGCCGCGCTCATCGTCCGGCACGAGCTGCCAGACGGCCGGATCTTCGCCTCCCTGTCGGTGATGGAGGTCACACTCGCGCCGGACGGCGTGACGTACGACTTCGCCGACCTGACCGCTGATCGGGACGGATAGGCTCAAACACATGAGATCGTGGGCTGCCCAGAACGTTCCAAAGCTCCCAGGTGAGAGCATTCCGCTGAGTCTCTATGACACGTCGGCCAAGCAGGTGAGGCAGACCGATCCGGGGCCGACCGCCAGGATCTACGTCTGCGGCATCACCCCCTACGACGCCACCCACCTCGGCCACGCCAACACCTACCACGCCTTCGATCTCGTCGGCCGGATGTGGCGCGACGCGGGCCACGAGGTCCACTACACGCAGAACGCCACAGACGTGGACGATCCGCTGCTGGAGCGGGCCGCGCAGACCGGCGTCGACTGGCGCGACCTGGCCGAGCGGGAGATCGAGCTGTTCCGCGGCGACATGGAGGCGCTGCGGATCCTGCCGCCCCGCGAGTACGTCGGCGTCACCGAGGTCGTCGGCCGGGTCGCCGAGCTGATCTCCAAGCTGTCCGCCAAAGGCGTCACGTACGTCCTCGACGGCGACGTCTACTTCAGCGTGGGCGACGCGCCCAAATACGGCCAGGTGTCCGGCTACGACGAGGCCGAGATGACGGCCCTGTTCGCCGAGCGCGGAGGAGACCCCGACAGGGCGGGCAAGCGGCACCCGCTCGACTGGCTGCTGTGGCGGGCCGAGCGGCCCGGCGAGCCGGCCTGGGAGTCCCGCCTGGGCAGGGGCCGCCCCGGCTGGCACATCGAGTGCACCGCGATCGCCCTCGACAGCCTGGGCCCAGGCTTCGACGTGGCGGGCGGCGGCTCCGACCTGATCTTCCCGCACCACGAGTGCGGCGCATCCGAGGGCCACGCGCTCACGGGCGAGTGGCCGTTCGCCAAGTTCTACACGCACGCGGGCATGGTGGCGCTCGACGGCGAGAAGATGTCCAAGTCCAAGGGCAACCTGGTGTTCGTGTCCAAGCTGCGGCTGGCGCACGACCCGATGGCGGTACGGCTCGTCCTGCTGGCCCACCACTACCGCGCCGACTGGGAGTACGTCCCGTCGCTGATGGCCGACGCCGAGCGCCGGCTTCTCAACTCGGCGGCGATCCTGCGCATCCTGCGCGAGTCCCAGGTCGCGACGCTGTCCGAGCTCG
>NZ_JBFAMX010000352.1:0-10407 GCF_040659615.1 Nonomuraea sp. NPDC049784 | reverse complement strand
GGCAACGCAAGGCCGCGTTCTCGGCGCTGGACGAGGTGCACGACACGGCCGTGCGCATGCTCGAGGCGTACGGCCACGCCTCGGAGACCGACCGCGCCGAAGTGGTCTGGCTCGACGCCGGCACCGACCGTCGCCCGCCCATGCTGCGCGTCGCGCCCCTGTCGGTGAGCGGGATGCTGCGCGACAAGCTGTTCGGGGAGCGCACGGTGATCCTCACCTCCGCCACGCTCGCGCTGGGCGGCACGTTCGACGGGCTTGCCGCGCAGTGGGGGCTGGGCGAGGGCAAGGGCTGGCAGGGCATCGACGTGGGCTCGCCGTTCGACCACCCGCGCGCGGGCATCCTGTACGTCGCCAAGCACCTGCCGCAGCCCGGGCGTGACGGGCTGCCGCAGCAGTACCTGGACGAGATCGTCGAGCTGATCGAGGCGGCCGGAGGGCGCACCCTGGGGCTGTTCTCGTCGATGCGAGCGGCCAAAGCGGCCACGGAGGCGCTGCGCGAGCGCCTGGACGTGCCGCTCCTGTGCCAGGGGGACGACTCGACGATGCTGCTGGTCAAGCAGTTCGCCGAGGACGAGCCGACCTGCCTGTTCGGCACCCTGTCGCTGTGGCAGGGCGTGGACGTGCCCGGGCCCTCGCTGCGACTGGTCATCATCGACCGGGTGCCGTTCCCCCGCCCCGACGACCCGCTGACGTCGGCCAGACAGCGCCACGTGGCGGCCAAGGGCGGTAACGGCTTCATGGCGGTCGCCGCCAACCACGCCGCCCTGCTCCTGGCCCAGGGCACGGGCCGGCTGCTGCGGGCGCAGAACGACAAGGGCGTGATCGCGGTCCTCGACCCCCGCCTCGCCACGGCCCGCTACAGCGGCTTCCTCCTGGGTACCCTCCCCCCGTTCTGGCGCACCACGGACCCAGCGGTCCCCAGAGCGGCCTTGAAGCGCCTGGCAACGGAATCAGCTGACTGACGCCACCCCCGCCGCCTCGGTGTCGCGGCGCGGGAGTTTGCGCGCGGGCGCGCTGCGGGCACGTCGCGGGCACGGGCACGTCACGGGGGCAGCGCATTGCGGGCGGGCGCGTCACGGGTGAGGGCGTTCTTGGGCGCCGGTGCGACGAGAAGCCGTGCGGCGGCGCTCGGCGCAACGCGTGCGGCGAGCAGGGGGACCACCCAACCGGTCAAGTGTGCGCTCCGTAACGGCGCTCAGCCGGTGAAGGGTCAGAGGCCGTTTCCTGGAAGGCAGGCCATCAGCCGAAGTGCGGCGGGTGGCCTGCCCGTGCGCAGCCGTAACGCATGGAGGACCATCGGCCGAAAGGCGGCGGATGGCCCGTGCGCAGCCGTAACGCATGGAGGACCATCGGCCGAAAGGCGGCGGATGGCCCGTGCGCAGCCGTAACGTATGGAGAGCCGTCAGTCGAAATACGGCAGAAACGGGGTGAGGTCGGGGCGCTTGGGAGAAAGGCCGTCGCCGGAGGAGGTGCCGCGGAGGCGGCGGGACATCCAGGGGACCAGGTGCTCGCGGATCCATTGGGCGTCCTCGCGCCGCCGAGCCCGGGGATCGGCGGTCTGCGACGGCCAGTCCTTGCGCCAGTCCTCGAACGGCACCCCCAGCACGTCCAGCACCCGCGCCGCCACCAGCCGATGCCCGTCCTCGTTCATGTGCAGCCGGTCCGCGCTCCACGCCCGCCAGTCGCGCAGCCCCTGCATCGACCACTGGTCCACCAGCCGGCACCCGTACAGGTCGGCGATGGAGCGCACGTGCAGGTAGAAGACGGCGAAGCGGCCGCGCAGCCGGCGCATCAGCGGCGTGTCGCGCGGGTCCACCCCCGTGAACAGCAGCACGTCGGCGCCTCCGGCCCGCAGGTCGCGGACGGCGCGGGCGAGCTGCTTCGCCATCACGTCGGGGTCGCTGCCCGGTCTGAGCAGGTCGTTCCCCCCGGCGCAGAGGCTGACCAGGTCGGGTGCCATGTCGACGGCCAGCGGCACCTGCTCGGTGACGATCTGGTCGAGGAGCTTGCCGCGAACGGCCAGGTTGGCGTAGCGGAAGCCGGGTTCGTCGGCGGCCAGCCGTTCGGCCACCCGGTCCGCCCAGCCACGGTAGTGACCGTTCTGGCCGGGGTCGTTCAGTCCTTCCGTGAAGCTGTCGCCGACGGCGACGAAGGACTTGTAGTGCCTCATGAGGTGGTGTTCAACTCCGCGATAGCGTGCAGCGCAAGGACGTATGACTGTAGTCCGAAGCCTGCGATCGTGCCCGTCGCCACCCCGGCGACGACGGAGTTATGGCGAAACTCTTCCCTCGCGGCGGGGTTGCTGATGTGCACCTCGACGAGCGGGGCCGTGCGCTGGGCGATGGCGTCGCGCAGGGCGTAGGAGTAGTGGGTGAACGCGGCCGGGTTGAGCACGACCGGGATGCGGCCGTCGGCGGCCTCGTGGATCCAGCTGATCAGCTCGGCCTCGTCGTCGGTCTGGCGCACCTCGACGTGCTCGCCGAGCTTCCTGCCCGTGTCGCGACAGAGCGCGGCCAGGTCGTCGAACGTCTCCGCCCCGTAGACGTCGGGCTCGCGGGTGCCGAGCCGGCGCAGGTTGGGCCCGTTGAGCACCAGGATCATGCGGAGATCTCCTTGTAGGCGGCTTCGAGCAGCTCTTCTGCGGGGTCTTCGAGCCGGCCCGGCTTGGCCAGGCCGTCGAGCACGACGAACCGCTGCTTGGCGCCGCGGTTCTTCTTGTCCAGCCTCATGTGGTCGCGCAGGGACTGCCAGGCGTCGGCCCGGTACGTGATGGGCAGGCCGACGCTCGTGAGGATGGACCGGGTGCGCTCGACGAGGTCGGCGCGGCCGGAGAGCCTGGAGAGCTCGGCGGCGTAGACCATGCCGATGGCGACGGCCTCGCCGTGGCGGATGGCGTAGTGCTCCTCGCGTTCGATGGCGTGGGCGAGGGTGTGGCCGTAGTTGAGGATCTCGCGCAGGCCTGCCTCGCGCAGGTCGGCGCCCACGACGTCGGCCTTGATCTGGATCTTGCGCTCGATCAGCTCGCGGGTGTGTGGGCCGTCGGGCCTGGTGGCGGCCTCCGGGTCGGCCTCGACGAGCTTGAGGATCTCCGGGTCGGCGATGAAGCCGCCCTTGATGACCTCGGCCAGGCCGGCCACGTAGTCCCTCTTCGGCATGCCGGCCAGCGTGGAGAGCTCGCACAGCACTCCGGCGGGCGGCAGGAACGTGCCCACGAGGTTTTTGCCCTCGGGCGTGTCGATGCCGTTCTTGCCGCCGACCGCCGCGTCGACCATGGCCAGCAGCGTCGTCGGCACGAGCACGACCTGTACGCCGCGCAGCCACGTGGCCGCCACGAACCCGGCCAGGTCGGTCGTCGCGCCCCCGCCCACGCCCACCACGGCGTCGGAGCGGGTCAGGCCGTGGCGGCCGAGCGCCGACCAGAGCCCGGCGGCCACCTCGACGGTCTTGGCCTGCTCGCCGTCGGGCACGGGCAGCTCGACCACCTCGTAGCCGGCCTCGCGCAGCGCCTCTCCGACCGGGCCGGAGATCTCGGGCAGGGTCTCGGGGTGGATGACGGCGACGGTGCGCACGCCGGGCTTGAGCAGCGTGGTCAGCTCGGCCAGCACGCCGGTGCCGACCACCACGTCGTACGGGCTGTCACCGCGTACGGCGATCCTGGTCGCGCTCATGCGCCCTCCTCCGTCGGTCGCGGGAGCGCGACGCGGCCGTGTTCGATCGGTCGCCGCCTCATGAGGGCAGCCCCTTGATGATCTCGTCGGCGAGCTCCTCGGGCTCGCGCTTGTCGGTCACCACGGTCGCCACCGCGAGCCGCTCGTAGACCGGCCGCCGCTCCTCCATCAGCTTCTTCATCTGGCTGCGCGGGTTGAGCACGAGCAGCGGCCTGGCGGAGGCGAGGCCCACCCGCTGAACGGCGTCCGACAGCCCCACCTGCAGGTAGACGACGTGGTGGCCCTCCAGCAAAGCCTGGGTCTCCTCGTTGAGAACGGCGCCGCCGCCCAGCGACAGGATCCCGTCGTGCTCGGCCAGGGCCCGGCGCACGGCCTCGTGCTCCAGCTCGCGGAAGCGGGCCTCGCCGTCCTCGACGAAGATGTCGGAGACGGGCTTGCCCGCCACGGCCTCCACGTCGGCGTCGGTGTCGCGGAACCCGACGCCGAGCCGCTCGGCGAGCAACTGCCCGAGCGTGGTCTTACCGGACCCAGGAGGGCCGATCAGGACAGCGAGACTCATTTGATCACCATCGAAGACAGGTAGCCGGACAGGTTGCGGGCGACTTCCTCGACGGAGTCGCCGCCGAACTTCTCGAGCGCCGCGTCGGCCAGCACCAGCGCGACCATCGCCTCGGCGACGACACCGGCGGCCGGTACGGCGCACACGTCGGAGCGCTCGTGGTGGGCCTTGGCCGCCTCGCCGGTCTTGACGTCGATGGTGGCCAGCGCCCTGGGCACGGTGGAGATCGGCTTCATGGCGGCGCTGACGCGCAGGATCTCGCCGTTCGTCATGCCACCTTCGACGCCGCCCGCGCGGTTGGTGATGCGTTGCACGCCGTCTTCCGTGGTGTATTCGATCTCGTCGTGGGCCTGGGAACCCGGCCTGCGCGCGGTCTCGAAGCCGTCGCCGACCGCGACGCCCTTGATCGCCTGGATGCCCATGAGCGCCGCGGCGAGCCGGGAGTCGAGCCTGCGGTCCCAGTGGGTGTAGCTGCCCAGGCCGGGCGGCAGGCCGTACGCGAGGACCTCGACGACGCCGCCGAGCGTGTCGCCGTCCTTGTGGGCCTTGTCGATCACGGCGATCATCGCGGCGCTGCCCTCGGGGTCGGAGCACCGCACCGGGTCCTCGTCGATCCTGGCCAGGTCGTTGGGCCCCGGCAGGGTGTCGGAGGGGCTCTTCGCGCCGCCGATCTCGGTGACGTGGCTGACGATGTCGACGCCCAGCGCCTGCTTGAGGAAGCGCCTGGCGACCTCGCCGAGCGCGACGCGGGCGGCCGTCTCGCGGGCGCTGGCCCGATCGAGCACCTGCCTGGCGTCGTCAAACCCGTACTTCTGCATGCCCGCCAGGTCGGCGTGGCCCGGGCGCGGGCGGGATCTGGGCGCGTTGCGCGCGAGGCCCTCGAGCTCGGCCGGGTCGACCGGGTCGGCCGCCATGACCTTCTCCCACTTGGGCCATTCGGTGTTGCCGATGCGGATCGCGACGGGGCTGCCCATCGTGCGGCCGTGGCGGACGCCGCCCACGATCGTGACCTGGTCCTGCTCGAACTTCATCCGGGCGCCACGCCCATAACCGAGCCTGCGGCGGCGCAATGCCTCGTCGATGGCGGCCGTGGTCACCTCCGCCCCGGCCGGGAGGCCTTCGAGGATGGCGACGAGTTCGGGGCCGTGGGACTCTCCGGCGGTCAACCAGCGCAACATGCGTACAAGTCTTCCATGTGCTGCCTAGTGAGATGTCCCGCGTTCACCAGCCGAGACAGAGTGTGGTGAACGCGCCGAGCAGCATGAACGGCCCGAAAGGGAACTGGGTGTGCCTGTTCCCGCGCCTGGTCACGAGGATCGCCACGCCGTAAAGAGCGCCGAGCAACTGCCCGCAGAAGGCCGCGACGACCCAGGCCTGCCAGCCCAGCGCTCCGGCGGCCATCCCGATGAGCCCGGCCAGCTTGACGTCGCCCAGTCCCATCGCCTCCGGCCTGACGAACCAGAGGACCGCGTACACCGCCGTCAGCGCCGCCCCGCCGGCCAGCGCCCTGGGCAGCTCTCCGGTCGGTGCCAGGGCCAGAGCCATGATCGGGTACGCCGGGAGCGTGATCGCGTCGGGCAGCAGGCTGGTACGCCAGTCGACGACCGCCAAGGCGGTGCCGATCAGGGCGAACGGCACGTACGGGAGGCCGAGGCGCCACGCCACGAGCGCGGCCACGGCGGCCGTCACCAGCTCCACGGCCGGAAACCCCCCAGGGAGGCGCGCCGGGCCCTCGTCATAGGAGTCGGCCAGCGCCCTGGTGTAGCGTCCGCAGATCAGCCCGGCCAGCGCCATGAGTGCGACCACGGCCCGACCCTAATGCGCCCCTCCCGCGAGCGGCGCCGCATTCACGATTTGACTTCCTCCCAGGGATAGCTAAAGGACCGGGATTCCCCGTGCCGCTGGCGCGGCATGCTGCCGCGCTCGTGGCCGGGGTGGTTGACGCTTCACAGACCGCCCAATGGCGAGGTCTCCACGTCCTGAGACCGCTAATCCGGCGGCCTTGATGTTCTTGGCGGCGTTCACGTCGGCGTGCTCGACATGGCCGCAGGAGATGCAGGCGAACCGCGCTTGGCTCTCACGCGATGCCACATCCACCACCCTGCACACCGAGCACGTCTGAGACGTGTACGCCGCCGGGACCTTGATTACGTTGCTGCCCGTGTACCGGGCCGCGTTGTTCACCGCGAGTTCGAGCCCGTACCAGCCCTTATCCAAGATGACCCTGTTGAGGCCGGACTTCTGGGCGACCCGCGACCCGGGTTTCTCAATAGTGCCCTTCGTGCTGGCCGTCATGTTCCTGGTCGATGGATTCTCCAGGACGACGGTGCCGTACCGGCTGGTGAGCGTCGCGGCGGTCTGGGCGTTGAAGTCCGCACGGCGGGACCGGACCCGCCGCGAGCGGACGCGACCAGCGGAACCGCACCCAGCCGAGCTTTGGCAGCTTGACCCGGCCCCACTTCCTGCTCAGGCGTTCCACGACGATCTGTTTGGCGTCGGGAAACCGGAACGACGGCGACCACCTGCGGTGGGAACGCCACCGGACTTTGAACGCCCCATGCGTCCTGCATGCCTGATCCAGGTCCTTGAGGGTCTGTTGCAGGCAGTGTGACGGCGCGTCCGCGAGCCAGCCGAAATCCTGTTTGGCGTCTGCGAGCTGCTTGCATTGCTCGGCGTATCCGATGAACGCACCGCGCTGCCGGTAAGCGCGGCGCTGCTGAAGGGCGGTGTTCCACACTGACCGGCAGATGCCGCCGACCTGCTCGGCGTAGACGGCCTGCTCGGGCGCGAACTCGACCCGGTAGCGGCGGCCAGTCAGCATGAAACACCCCCTTCCACGGAAGCCTTCTGATCTCCAATGGTACCATCGCGAATCATGATTGAGCGTATGAGTGTTCGAGAACTCCGAGATCACCTCGGCCGCCGCGTCGATGCCGCCCGCCACACTGGCGAGCACACCATCATCGAGAAGTACGGCGAAGTCCACGCCGTCCTGGTGCCCTACGCCTGGTGGACCGAGCAGCAAACTCCGGAAGGTCAGGGCACGCTCGCGCCCTAGCGGACACTCCCGCGCCGGGCTGACCCCGCCCCGAAGGACGGAGCTTGCGCCCGCCGACTTGGTCAGCGGGCCTTCTTGGAGAACCAGCGGCGGCGGGCGGGCTCCACCCGGGCCACGGTCACTCCGGCGAGCCGATCGGTGGTTCCCGACTCGACGGCCGCGAGTGCCTCCAGCACCGATCCCTCGATTACGAACTGCACCGGCCCCGCCACGTCAACCACGACCGCCGCCGCCTTCTCCTGCACGGCCGCCTGGCACACCTGCAGCGCCGTGGCCTGGATCGGCCGGGCGTCGGGCCGCCACCTGGCCAGCGCGTCCGCGCCGGTGAAGGCGAGCACCGCCTCCCTGCCGTCCGCACCGACGAGCTTGGGCAGCGCCATCTCGCTCTCCTTCTCCTGCCGCAGCCCGTGCGCGCCGACCTCGCTCTCGGTCAGCAGTGCCACCACGGGCACCAGCAGCCTGGCCCCGCTGAGCGCGTTCAGCACGTCGGCGGCGTCGGCCGTACCCGCCTGGTAGGAGGCGAGCGCGGCCGCCACGGCGGGCGCGGCGCGGCCGTCGTCGCGGGGATCGAGAGGTCGTGGGATGCTCGGCACAGCCCCCGAGACTACCTGCTCCAGTCTGGCCAGGACCGGGTAGACCGTGCCGCTCGGTTCTTTGTCGGTCCCGGCTGGTAGACAGTTGCGATGCGGATCGCACGCCTTCCCCTCGACGAGCAGCTGGCGTGCGCCTCACGCCGTCGGGCGAGTGGAAGGTGTACGCGCCCCACCGCGTGGCCGACGCGTTCGGCCTGGTGCTGCGGCCCAATCCCAGGCAGGCGCCCCGCCACGTGTACGAGGCCAAGGTGGCGCGGTGGACCAGGGACTGGCCCGAGCTCACCGCCCTCCCCTGGCTCTGAGGCCATCACCCCGGCTATCCCACGTCGGAGATGGCCGCCACCGGGCCGCCGCCCGAAGGGCCCTGGTGGACGGCGGCCACAGAGACGAAGACCGCCGGGTCGCCCGTGACCGAGGCCGCCACCCCGCCGACCGCGGCCTTGATCTGGCGGTGCCAGTGCACGTCGGAGTCGTCCAGCATGATGTTGCGCCGTCCCCGCACCCGTCCTGACGGGTCGGCCTCGCACTTCATGAACACGTTCACCAGCCGGCCCCCGAGGTCCGAGGGGTGCGGGCGCGCCGGCAGCGACAGCCCCGAGTCTCTGATGGCCTCCCAGATGCCGTCCGCGTCGAGGGCGTCCTTCATGACGCTGTGGCCGATGCGGTAGCGACCGCCGATGCCGCGCACGTTCCCCACCAGCACGATCTGCGCCCGGTCCAGCTCGACCCCCGACGAGCACGAGGCCACGGACGAGTACAGCGACAGGTCCTTGTGGATCTGGTCGGCGCTCGGCATGTCGATCTCGCCGAGCGCGACGGCGATGCCGAGGGCGGTGGTGGAGTTGGACAGGTCCATGGAGGGGCCGGTCTCCTCGATGGCGGTGTCCTGGCCGCGGTTCTTGGCGTCGGTGATGGTGGCCAGGGTGAGCAGCGGCGTCTTGGTCTGTACGTAGTGGACGTCGCGCGGGTCGTCGATGCCGGCGATCTTCATGGCCTCGCGTACGCCGGCCGCGACCTTCTCCACCATGGCGGGCCTGCCGATGTCCTCGGGCAGGATCACGTCGCTCATCGCCACGCCCACCGACAGCCGCGGCTCCTCGGACGGGGGCGCGTCGGCCGTGGTGGCGAAGACAGTGGCGTGCGGGCTGAGCACGCCGTCGGTGCCGCCCGACCACACCAAGGGCACGCTCCCCGGCGACGGATGCCCGTACACCGCCAGCACCTCGCGGAAGGCCCGGTCGGCGAGGATGCGCGTGTAGTCGTTCACGCCGCCGTTGCCCTCGGTCTTGCCGACGATCGCGACCACCCGGTGTGCCTCGATCACCCCGTCGCGGATGAGCCGTGAAAGGCCGGAGGCGTCGGTGACGCTCTCGATGGGCACCTTGCGCACTTCAATCGGGTCCGGCATATGACGCCCCTTCTCCGTTACCGGTTCTCCCCGCCTTGGCGACGCTAGCCGAGTCGGCCGGCGGGATTCATGGTCAATGTCTGCCCACGAACCTCGCCGGGGATGTCAAGGTGCGCTGAGCGGGCAGGACCGAACCTCAAAGCAGGCTGAACGGTATGGTCGCCCGTGTGATTCGCGAAGCACACGTCAACGGGATCAAGCTCGTATACCGCGAGGAAGGCGACCCCGCCTCTCCCCCGCTCCTGCTGATCCACGGCCGGACCGCCAACCACAACGACTGGAACGGCATCACCCAGCACTTCGCGGCCCGCTACCGCGTGCTCGCTCTCGACCTGCGCGGGCACGGGGCGAGCGACTACCCAGGCTCGTACGCGGTGACGGAGATGGCCGAGGACGTCGTCGCGCTGCTCGACCACCTCGGCATCGAGCGGGCCACACTCATCGGCCACTCGCTGGGCGGCGTAGTGGCGTACCAGGTGGCCATGAACCATCCGGAACGCGTCGAACGACTGGTGCTCGAGGACGCGCCGCCGCCGCTCCCCTTCAAGAACCGCCCGCCGATCGTGGAGGACGACTCCACCGGCTTCGACTGGCGCATGATGCACCAGATCGAGCGGCAGCTGGTCGACCCCGATCCCGCCTGGATGGAAGGGCTCGGGAAGATCACTGCGCCGACGCTGGTGTTGTCGGGCGGGAAGCAGAGCCACGTCGGCACGGAAGCGGTGGCCGCGCGAATCCCGGGGGCGCAGCTGGTCACGATCGAGGCCGGCCACCTCATCCACGTGAACGCCCGCGGCCCGTTCCTGGAGGCCGTGGACGCCTTCCTGAACGGCTGAGCTGCCCGATCTCATCGGGTTGTAACCCTGGTGTCACGTTTCCAGGTCAGGGTAGATGCGTGTTTGACATGCACGTGCACCAGCGCCTGAGCAGGCTGAGGCTGATGGCCCCCTCCATCGGCCAGTGCGCTGTCGGCGCCGCGATCGCCTGGCTCGTGGCCAAGGACCTGCTCGGCCACAGCCGCCCCTTCTATAGTAGAGGGCCACGAGCTGGTGGCTCTTCGGGCCTACGACGTCGGCCAGACCGCTCAGGTCCGGAATAGCGTAATCGGGAGGAACGTCGAA
>NZ_JBFAMX010000351.1:0-10412 GCF_040659615.1 Nonomuraea sp. NPDC049784 | reverse complement strand
AGCGGCGGGCCCGCGCTGTACGCCGGCGCGGTGGCCGGCGTCGTGTCGTCGTCCAGCCCGCTGAGGGACACGAAGGGGTACACCGTGCTCACCCGGCTGAGCACGTCCGCGTTCGAGCGGATGTTCGCCAAGGCCGACAGGGCGATGCAGCTCACGCCGTCCGGCTGACGATCTCCTCGCAGAGTGCGTGCGTGGCCAGGGCGTCGTCGGCGGCGATCCGGCGACCCTCGCGTACGGCGGCGAGGAACTCCAGGCAGATCTGCTCGATGCCGCGCTGCCTGGCCACCGGGGTCCAGTCAGGGCGGCGGACGAGCGTCTCACCGCCCCGGTAGTCGATGACGTCGCCGAGGTTGACCACGCGGCGTTTGGCGCCGTCGCCCATGGCCTCGCAGGACTCCTCGCTGGCTCCGCTGACCCGGTTCATGAGGCCGATGGCGGTGAAGCCGGCGCCGGACAGCTCCAGGACGATGTGCTCGATCAGGCCGTCCCGGACGCGGGTCCTGATGGTGGTGCCGGTGACCGGGCCTGGGGCGAGGAACCTGAGGGTGTCCACCACGTGGATGAAGTCATCAAATATCACCCGCCGGGGCACGTCGGGGTGATTGTCGCGGTTCTTCTCCATGAGGAGGAGATGGCGGGGATGGGCGGCAAGCCCGGCATATCCGGGGGCGTACCGCCGGTTGAAGCCGACCATCAGCGACTTCCCCTCGGTCTCCGCCAGCCGTACGAGCCGCTCCGACTCCTCGAGCGTGTAGGCGATCGGCTTGTCGACGTAGACGTCGATCCCGGCCCGGAGCAGCGGCTCGACGAGCTGCGGGTGGGCGTCGGTGGCCGCGTGCACGAACGCCGCGTCGGCTCCCGACTTGATCACGTCATCCACGCTCGTGGACCGTCCGGCGACGCGGTAGGTGTCGCCGAGACGGTCCAGCCGAGCCTGGTTGCGCGTGCAGAGGTGCAGGTCGAGGGCGGGCTGGGCGGCCAGCACGGGAAGGTACGCCTTCTCCGCGATGTCACCCAGGCCGATCATGGCTATCTTCACGCGTCGAGCGTAGCCTTGAGCGCCTCGTCGATCGGGATAGGCGCGATGCCGAACGTGCGCTGGAACGCCGAAGAGTCGAGCACGTACGGCGCCGTGAACTGGTAGCGGACGTGCTTGAGCTCTCCGAGCATGGGCGAGAAGAGCCCGGCCGTCCTGACCAGCGCCCACGGGATCTGCGCCAGCTTGGGCGCGGGCAGGCCGAGCAGCGCGGCCATCCGCTCGCCAAGCTGGCGGAAGCTCAGCGGGTCAGCGGTGGGCACGTGCCAGGGCCGGCCCCAGGCCCGCTCGTCACGGCCGGCCACGATCAGCGCGTCGGCCACGTCGGGCAGGTACGTCCAGCTGTGCGGCATGTCGGGAGGATAGGGAACCTGGATGGTCTTGCCCGCCCTGAGCGGCACGAGGAACCGGTCACCCAGGTAGGACTGGTCGGTGGTGCCCGGACCGAAGTAGTCGGAGCCCCGCACCTCGGTCGTCCTGATGCGGCCCGCCTCGTGCGCGGCCAGCGCGTCCCGCCACATCTTCGCCCGCACCCGCGCCTTGGGGCTGGTGGAGGCGAGCGGCAGGTCCTCGGTCATGGGGCCGTTGACCGGCCCGTACGGGTAGAGGTTGCCGAGCATCACGTACACGGCGCCGCTCGCCTCCGCGGCGGCCAGGAACGAATCGGCCATCGGCGGCCAGTCGGTGAGCCAGCGGTGGTATCGCGGGTTGACGCAGTTGTAGAGGACGTCGGCCCCCTTGGTGACCTCGATCAGCCTGGCCTTGTCGGCGACGTCGGCGGCGACCTTGACAGCCCCTTCGGGACCGCTGCCCGAGCGGGTCACGACGGTGACCTCGTGTCCCTGCGCGACGAGCTTGCTCGCCACATGCGTGCCTACCTGGCCGGAGCCCACGACGACGTGCTTACCCATGATCAGACCTGCTTCCAGATGATGCGGAGTACCGCGTTGAGTACGAACAGTGCGAAGAAGACGGCCGCCGGGGTGACCAGTCCAGCAGCGTAGAGCGCGACGGCGCCGCCGCCGAACCAGAGGATCTCCAGAGCGGCGCGGGCCAGGCCGGTGAGGGGGAAGGTGGCGTTCGCACCGCCGCCCGCGCCGAACAGCGCCCACACGGCGATGAACAGCGCCGGGCCACCGAGCCCGGCCGGCAACTTGATCGCCCAAGAGTCGCTCACCGTGAAGCCCCAGTAGCCCACAGAGCCCAAGACGCCCAGCTCCAGGAAGAACATCAAAGCGGCGTTGGCGTGCTTGGCGAGCATCTTGGTCCTCCATCGTGTGTCGCTCGGTTACGAGAGCAATGCTCTCTCAAGAGAGCGGCGTTCGTCAAGAGCGGTGCTCTCGTTTTTTGGCACCGCTCTGATAACCTGTGGTCCATGACAGCCAGCCGCACCGCCAGAGAACGTGTCAGGGCCGAGCTCACCAGGGAAATCACCGATATCGCGCGCCGCCAGCTCGCCACCGAGGGCGCCGGCGGCCTGTCACTGCGGGCCGTCGCGCGGGAGATGGGCATGGTCTCCTCGGCCATCTACCGCTATTTCCCGAGCCGGGACGACCTGCTGACCGCGCTGATCATCGACGGCTACAACGCGCTGGGCGAGGCCGTGGAGCGGGCCGACGCCGAGTGCCCACAGGACGACTTCCCGCGCCGCTGGATGACCGTCTGCCACGCGGTGCGCGACTGGGCGGTGGCGCACCCGCACGAGTACGCGCTGCTCTACGGCTCCCCCGTGCCCGGCTACCAGGCGCCACAGGACACGATCGCGGCGCGGGTGCGCGACGTCGCCGTGCTGGGCCGGATCGTCTCCGAAGCCTGGGGGGCGGGCGCGATCCGTCCGCCCGCGGATTCACTGTCCGAAGAGCTGACGTCGGAGGCGGCCGCGCTCAGGGACCTCATGCCCGGGGTGCCCGACAGCGTGCTCTGGCGCGGTGTCTCGGCGTGGACCACGCTGTACGGGTGGGTCAACTTCGAGGTGTTCGGCCAGTTCAACAACACGATCGAGGACAGGCGGACGGTGTTCGAGCACTCGATGCGGCTTGCGGGCTCGGCTATCGGGCTTGCTCAGTGAGACTTACTAAGTTTTACTGAATACATGGCACGGAAGACACAGGAACTCGGCCGCTTCACGGACGTGGCGCTGCTTGTGCTCATCAGCCTGGCCGAAGGGCAGAAGCACGGATATCGGATGATCAATGACATCGAGGAGTTCTCAGGGACCGCGCTGGAGCCGGGCACGCTCTACGGGGCGCTGATGCGGCTGGAGGAGCGCGGCTGGATCGAGCCGGTTAAGTCGACCGAGCGGCGCAAGCCGTACCGGATCACTGACAGTGGGAGGACCGCGCTGAGCGAGCAGCTCGCCACCCTGCGCCGCATCGAGCAGGCAGGCGCCAGGCGCATGGGGACCGCTTGGGGGCTCGCATGATGCGGGCCGTGGCCGAGGCGATGCTCAGCCTCTACCCGAAGCCGTGGCGGGAACGTTACGGCGAGGAGGTCGCCGATCTGATCGCGTCGCGGCCGGCACGTGTGCGCACGGTGCTCGACCTGATCAAGGGCGCGGCCGACGCCTGGGTCCACTACCGGCACGTCCCGGGGGCCGGGGGCTTGACGGTTCCTCTCGCGGCGGTCCTGGCCTGTGCGGGGGCGGGTCTGTGGCTCCTGTGGAATCCGGGCGTGCGCGACGTGGCCAGCCTGCACGGCGTGTGGGCCGAGGCAGCGAGCTTGGGGCCGATCGCCGGGAAGATGCGGAACATGGCGCAGACGTGGTTTGTCATGGCGGGCGTCATAGCCGTGCTCTCGGTGGGGCCGCTGCTCCACACCTGTCTGGCCGCGATGCGCCGTTCCGTGCACGGGCCGCTCACGCGGATGACCGCGCGACGGGTGATCATGACGGCCGCACTGCTCGTCGTCCCCGTCGGGCTGGTCGGCTTGGTCTTCGTGAACCTCGCCTTCCTGGACGCGGGCTATCCCGTCGGGCCGCTGGGCGAGGCGATGGTGGGCGGCTTCCACGTGCCGCTCATCATGGCACTGGTGCTGCCGCTGCCCATGACGGCGGCGGGCGCGCCATCGCTCGGCTCCGACGTGCGCGGCACCGGCCAGATCCTCGCATCGGCGGCCATCTGCAACGCGCTCGCCTGGGGGGCCGTCGCGGTCCTGCTGGTGCTGGGCTTGGAGAAGGCGTCCTGGTCGTTCGTGGCGATGGTGGCGCTGAGCGCGCTGGTGAGTGTGTGGATGGCCGCGCTGGTGGCGAGGAGCGCGATCAGGCGCGGCACAACCGTGATGGGCCTGCTCAGTCCCGCGTGAAGAGCGGCACCAGCACCTCGTCCACGATCGCGATGACGAGCTCGTCGGGGATGGGCGGGCCCTCGAAGAGGAAGTGGTGGCGCAGCAGCGCGTGACCGGCGTCGAGGCGGCGGGGGGTGACGGCGACCGGGTCGACCTCGCCTCGCTCGACGGCCCGGCGGACGACCTCCGCCATCAGCGTCCTGGAGGTGCTCTGGTAGTTCTTCCGCAGGGTGCTCAGCGGCGACTCGCCGAGCAGCCCGCGCATCGCCTCGCCCGCCGGGCCCGAGAGCGCCTTCGCCGCGAGCCTGAGCATGGCCACCAGGTCGTCGCGCAGGTTGCCCGTGTCGGGCGAGGACTCGGGGCTCGGCAGCGAGTGGCGGACCGCCACGTGGCGCAAGTCCACCCGATCGGGACCCGACGGCGGCAACTGCGTTGAGGTCGCCGAACTCTCCGGCGGGCGCCGCGGCGTCCGCGACAGCAAGAACCCCACCGGACCCGCGCTGATCTTCACATCCGACGAATGGAATGCCTTCATCTGCGGGGTAAAAGCCGGCGAGTTCGACTAACCTCTACAGCCACCCTCCGAGTAAGGCGGCGCTCTTTCCCTTCGTGACGGCGTACTTGTCGATCATCTGACCTTGGTCCCGCCCCGATTGTTTCAGTTGATGTTCAACGAGCGTCCGCTGGATTTCATTCTCGTTGAGGACAAGAGATCCACAGCCACAGCCAATTCATACCAGACAAGACCAACCAAAGACCTCATCCCTACCAATCGGCAATGGCAACTACACACAGCTTTCCTCTCCAGAGAAGGCTAAGGGTCCGCCCAGTCAGACAAAACACCTCATTTTCGAACACAACGCGAACGCGCTATACCTTTCAACGAGTTCAAGTTTGTTCTGTTGACATGATGTTGATTACCGTGTGGAAAGACGTGGAGGACGCCGCCTCCTGATCTGTTCTGCGTAGCGAGCCGTACAAGGGGATCATCTTGGCCGACCTCGATCGCCAGGCGATGCGGGCCGTTGCGGAGCGGATCCAGCGACTGTCCGACGACCACTGGTGGGCGCTCGACCCGTCCTGCCGCCTGATGGAGGCCGACGCGTGGGTGGGGCCAACGGGCGCCCGGTTTGACACCCAGGTCCACGCTGACCAGCGGGAGCTGCGTGACATGCTCGCACAGGCCGTCGACAGCGCGAACCAGAAACTGGCCTCGCTTCAGGACACACCATGACGGAGTTCACCGGGGTCAAGTTGCCCGAATTCGACACAATGACGAGCAGGCACACTGAGGCGGCCAGGCAGCTGGAGGAGCTGGCGCAGGCCCTCCACAGCGAGCTGCAGAGCGCCGGGCTCGACTCTTCTCCGGCGGCGCGGCTCCGGCAGCTGGCCGGACGGGTCACCACGCAGGCCGAGGACCTGCGGCGGCGCCAGAAGCTGGTCCACGAGCTGCAGAGGCAGAGGGTCACTTTCGGCAGGAGCACGCCCGCCGGGAGCTTCCTCGATATGCCCGACAGTCTGGAGGCCGCCAACGGGCTGCTGGACGGGACGCTGGCAGGTCGCGCCGTGCTGAACGCCGCAGAAGGAGACACCAGAGCACTGGCCGCACTGGAGAGGTATGCGTCGCGGACCGGGGACGCGGAGTTCGTCAAGGCGTTCCTCGGTGCGCTGGGCGCCCAGGGCGTGACACGGCTACCCGGCTCGCTCGCCGCGCAGTTGCGCGATGCCAGGGCATATGGGGACTCCGATCGCATGGCCCAGCTCTCCCGCCAAGGCCAAAAGACCCTGCGCATGCTGAGCACGGCTCTGGCCAAGGGAACCGATCCGAAGAATCCCGCGTACGTGGGGGCCGACTTCCTCAAGGACCTGGTGAAGGAGGGCCGAGCCGAGCACAAGGCCGGCGACACGAAGTACTCGGGTTACCAGGCACAGGCGCTCATCTGGCGTGTCCACGACGGCAAGCCGCCATTCTCGAAGGAGTTCATGGAGGTCGTCGGGCGCGATGTGATCGTCTACGAGTACGACCAGCGCAAGGACGAATGGGCGGCGAGGAAGGATCCGCTGGGACGCGTCTTCGCGGATGTCCAGGTCCCGATAGTCGACCTGGCCGGCGCACTCGGCCTCGGTAACCTGCTCAGGCCCGGAACACACGCTGGCAGCCCCGGCACGAAAGGCACCTCGTCGGTGGTGGACGACCTCTTCCACGCGGCGAAGTCCAGCCGCGAGGCATCGCACGCCCTGCTGGACCACATTCCGGCTGGGTGGAAGGAATCCGTGCTGGACTATCTGCTGACGACTCGGTGGGACGCATCCCGCTATCTGGGCGACTACGCGCCGTTCAACGACATGCTGGTGACCGCGACGGCCAGCCAGGACGCGACCTCCCAGAAGCTGGCCGCCGAGATGACCAAGATCCTCGCCGACGAGGTACGCGGCGCCTTCGGCAAAGCCGACAGCGGCAACCTGGAGATCAGGGACCGAGACACGTTCGATCGGTACACGCCTCTGAGCTACCCTCTGGCCCGCGCGATCGCGGCCAACATCGACCAACTCTCCCGGCTCCTCCTGGACCATTCGACCTTCGGCGAGGTCGCGGCCGAGTACATGTCCTACGCTCTGGCGCTGGCCACCTCCCACGACGCCGGCTTCAATGCGCTGATGGCAGCGCAGACCGAGCACATGCGAGCGGCGCTCGACACCGTGCCCCCGGTCGGTCTCGACTTCTCCAACGCCGAGCGGCTCGGATTCACACAAGCCGACGTCAAGGAATTCGATTTCGATGGGGACGGACGAGTCGACAAGGCCGACATCAAGCAGTTCTTGACGGACCGCACTGTGGCGGAGGCACGTCCTTTCAGCCACATCGTAGAGATCCGACGCCAGGTGCTGATCGCCCAGGGGCTGGACGACAAGAAGGCGGACGAGGCACTGAAGACCATGGTGGGCGACGCGATCGGGCTGCTCCCGGTGCCGGGAGCCAAGCAGGTGGGCCAGCTCGCCAAGGGAGTATTCGGCGACCTGATCGGCAATGGGTACGACCAGCTCTCCGGAGCCGCGTATGACGAGATCGCCAATCAGGTCGCCCAGCGGATGTCCGAACACGGGCGGAGTCTGGACGAGACGCACCGGACGCTTGCGGACAATCGGCTGGCGGTGGAGAGACTGGCAGAGCAGATGCTCGCCACAACCATGCTCAACAAGGGTCTGCTTGACGATATCGAAATGATCGATCGGAACTTCACAACTGGAACCCCACCGACGATCAAGCCCTTCACCGAGATGAGCCCACAGGACTATAGCCAGTTCCTTGAATGGGTTCAGAAAAAGGGCGGAGGCCGTGATCTGATCGATCGGTTCAGCGGAACCTTCCGTCGGACCAGCGAGGTGGACGACTACCTCGACCTTCAGATCCCGTCCTCCCTCGGAGGTGGTAGATGAGAGATTCTCGTCTACCTGTCGTTCTGGGTGCTCTTACGGTGCTCATCGCGGCCTGCACACCGGGGAACGAGGTCGTCTCCACACCAACACCAGCTCTTCAGTCAGTCGTAGATTCCGCGCCATACATCTGCAAGCTCATTCCTGAGCAAGCTTTTCGTTTGGTGAGTGGCATAACTGGTCCTCTCGTCGAGAAAATGAGTGGTAATGAGAACAGCGGTGAGTGTTGGGCCCCTGACGCGTCCCCGCGACCACTTGAGGTGGGCTGGCTACAGGTAAGCGGCCGGACAAGCCGGGAGCATCTGGACTTCGTTATGGACGACAGACGTGACCTCTACAGTAGGCACGGCGGGGTTACGCTCCCTAACGATCTCGGTGACGGCATGGCCGCCTACCTCTCGAATACTCCGTTCGCCGACCAGCCATACCAAGTGAGCGCGAAGTTTAAGTGCGGCGGCAAAGAACGACTGGTCGACATCTTCCTGGCTCAAGTCGCCAAGGGCCGGGATGCGATGAAGGACCTGATCGCGCTCATGCGCATCGCCCAAGAACGCTACAGCGAGGTCTACGACTGCACTCGCGACGAGTAGCAACCCAGCCCCCATAACCGGCAGCTTGGGTGCAATTGACCGCCGAGATGATGGCCTTGAGCGAGGCCGTCATGGTGTTGGCGTCGTTGCCGACCCCCACAGCGCCTACCCGGGAGCGCACTCCTCATCCTGACGCCCGTGATGGTGTCAATGGAGGCCGACATCGGACTGTTGCCCGTGCCCTCGATCTCGGATCTTCCCATCGAGCCGTACGTCGGCGCTGATGAGGTCCTAGTCCGCCATGGGCTCGCAGTCGTGAGTCATGAGGCTGATCTCGAATTCCGGCTGCATCTGTCTACAGCGGGGCAAGCCAAAATTGTAGCTTCAGCAGAGTGAAGCTGACGAGGTCCGGCATGAACTCTTCGTGGCCCAGGCACTTGCGATGGATCCTGACCTGCCAGGCGCTGTCCCGCCGGTCAAGATCGAACTCTGCACCGAAAGACGCGCCATCGGAGTGGCGATTTATAGCGAACACTCTTCCGGAGGTCAGGCGCACGCTTCCGGACCAGGTCCTGTCCCAGGAGTAGAGCGGAGGAGGCGGTCCATCCCAGAGCTCGTATTTAATCAAGCATCTTTCGCTTTGAGCCTCGTTGATTGCTATACCATTGTCGGCGGTGACTACCCACTCGCCCGCATCGGCGCGGATTTTATAGAGGCCCCACTCGTTCTCGACGTCCGCAATGCCGCTCAGATATTTCGAGATCTCGCGCCCATCGAGGAGTTCGGCGATAACGCTTGCCACGGTTTCCTGACTTTCCTATGTCGCCAGCACAAGGAATGAGACCTGTTCGGGATTCGGTTGTTCTAGTACCATGCGTTCAGCGCATGGCACGTGCCGTCGATTCTGGGTGCTTTCGGCCCGCCAAACCGAAAATTGATACGAAACGGAACTACTCGCAGTCCAGTTCCAGCCTGCGGCTTGGGTTAATTCTTGCATACGATGCCCGCGGCCGCGCGATTTTCCTCATTGATCGGCCGGTATCCGTGGCGCTCCAGTGAGCTTTGCCAACTGCCGCCTGGGATCTTCTTTGGCCAGTTAAGTCCGGATAGGTCAATCCTTGATATGAGGTATGTCAGCACCAATAAACTCGACCACGCCTCCCTGATCGCGAGGCGCGGTCGAGTGATGGGTACGTGCCTTATGGGCGCGAAGCGCGGTTGACCGCCGAGATGATGGCCTTGAGCGAGGCCGTCGTGGTGTTGGCGTCGATGCCGACCCCCCACAGCACCTGCCCGTTGACCTCGCACTCGAGGTAGGAGGCGGCCTTGGCGTCGGTGCCGGCGCTCATCGCGTGCTCCACGTAGTCGAGGACGCGCACCCGGAGGCCGATCCCCGTGATGGCGTCGATGAAGGCCGAGATCGGGCCGTTGCCCGTGCCCTCGATCTCGCGGATCTCCCCGTCGAGCCGTACGTCGGCGCTGATGCGGTCCTTGTCGTCCACCGTGGACTCGTGGCGGTGGGCCATGAGGCTGAGGCGGCCCCAGCGGTTGGCCGGGTTGGGGAGGTATTCGTCGCGGAAGATCTCGTACATCGCGGCCGGGCCGATCTCGCCGCCCTCGCTGTCGGTGCGGGCCTGCACCACCTTGGAGAACTCGATCTGCAGCCGCCGCGGCAGGTCGAGCTGGTGGTCGGCCTTCATGATGTACGCGACGCCGCCCTTGCCGGACTGGCTGTTGACGCGGATGACCGCCTCGTATGTGCGGCCGATGTCCTTGGGGTCGATCGGCAGGTACGGCACCGCCCAGTCGAACTCGTCCACCGGCACGCCCGCCGCGGCCGCGTCGCGCTCGAGGTGCTCGAAGCCCTTCTTGATGGCGTCCTGGTGGGAGCCGGAGAAGGCGGTGTAGACCAGCTCGCCGCCCCACGGGTGGCGCGGGTGTACGGGCAGCTGGTTGCAGTATTCGGTGACGCGACGGATCTCGTCGATGTCACTGAAGTCGATCTCGGGGTCGACGCCCTGGGAGAACAGGTTCATGCCCAGGGTGACGAGGCAGACGTTGCCGGTGCGCTCGCCGTTGCCGAACAGGCAGCCCTCGATGCGGTCGGCGCCCGCCATGTAGCCCAGCTC